>NZ_JBYTAG010000031.1:0-76801 GCF_058787995.1 Cupriavidus sp. FW305-27 | reverse complement strand
CGCCCGCCCGACCTGCCGCCGCCGCCCCGGCACCCGCCACTCCCACGCCGCCCACCAAGACCGTCACCCTGCCCGACCGCGGCCGCGTCAGCCTGTCCGAGTACCGGACCCGCATGCGCGAACAACTGATGAAGACCGAGAACGCCACCAGCGACGTGGCGGACTGCGCCGCCCACGCCAGCTGGGTGGTGCCGCGCTCGGCCAGCTACGATGCATTGAAGATCCCCACCGGCGCGCTCGCCGCGGGACAGGCCACGACCGAGCCATGGAGCGGACGCTTCTCGCCCGGCAAGCAGGCCGTACCGGTCAGCTCGGTGGTCACCTTCGCCGCCACCGCGCACAAGCGCCGCGGCAGCGACGACTGGCAGCCGGTGAAGGTGCGCTGCGGTTATGACGACGGGATGATGCTGGCGTATGAGCTGCTGGACAGCGGCGGCGCCACCATCAGCGAACCGGCTGCCGCGCCGGCCGTGCCTGCTGCTACGCAAGCTTCGGCAAGCAAGAGCCGCAAGGGGGCCAAGGGCAAGAGCACGGCATCGAAGTCAAGCAAGGCGACGGCGTCCAGGTCGTCGAAGTCAACGAGCGCCAAGTCCACCTCCGGCTCGGCCAAGACGACCAGCAAGGCCAGGAAGAAGCAATAGGTGCAAAGCGGGCGCACCGCGTCCGCGCCAACGCCGTTCCGGCCCACCCGGTTTCGTCCGGTTGGGCCGTTTGCGTTGGCTCAGCCCAGGTAGTCCAGGATCGCCTGCAGCATCGCCGTCCCCAGCAGCGCGCTGCGCGCGCCGTTCCAGCCGACCGCCGGATCCGGCAGGTCGGCATTGTCCTTGAACGGCATCTCCAGCGTCAGCGCCAGGCAGCCGAAGGTATGCCCGATGTACTTGGACGCCAGCTTGAGCGCATCCGCGTTGTACTTGCTGGCCGCGTAGCCGTGCACATCCTGGAAATCCGGCGAGACCCGCTTGAAGGCCTCGATAAAGCGCTGCTGCTCGCGCCGGCGCGCCTCGGTAAAGCCCGGCAGCATCTCGCTGCCGGCGACGAAGTTGTACGGCAGTCCCTCGTCGCCATGGATGTCGAAGAACATGTCGCAGCCGCTGGCCTCGATGGCGCGGCGCACGTGGTAGACCTCGGGGCTGGTATCCGGGCTCGGCGCCATCCACTCGCGGTTCAGGTTGGCGCCGGCGGCGTTGGTGCGCAGGTTGCCGCGCGCCGAGCCGTCCGGGTTCATGTTCGGCACGATATGGAACACCGCGCGCTCCAGCAGCTTGCGCGCAACCGGGTCGCCCGCCCACATGCCGGTGCCGGTCAGGCGCTGCAGCACGCCTTCGACAAACCATTCGGCCATGCTCTCGCCCGGGTGCTGGCGCGCGATCATCCAGATGGTCTTCTTGCCGGGGCCGGGCTGGCCCAGCGTGACGCGGGTCATGTCGCGCCCGTCCACGGTGCTGCCCAGGTGCGACAGCCGCGCCAGCGGCGAGCGCTGGCAGCTGGCGAGCAGCGACAGGTGGCGCTCATCCGGATACGGCTCGAAATACGCAAACCAGATGCTGTCGTGCTCGGGCGTGAATTCCACCGTCATCACCTGGCCGTCAAAGCGCGTCGGCACGCGGAACCAGTTGGCGCGGTCGTACGAAGCCACCGCGCGGTAGTCGCGCCATCCGTCCGGGTAGGTGCAGTCGCCGGCGTTCAGGAAGTGCATCCGGCACGCCTGCCCCGCCGCGCCCTGCAGGCGGAAATGGAACCATTGGCGGAAGTCGGCGTGCGAATCGGCGCGGATGCGCAGGCGGATATCGTCGGCGCGGTCGAGCGCCTCGACCTCGATGGCGCCGGAGTCGAATTGCGAAGAGATGTGCAAGGCGGCAGGCATGGCTGGCAGTCTCGTGGCGATGGGTTTCAGTCTTCCAGGCGGCGGCGGAACACCCAGCGGGTGGTATCCGAGGCCGCGGCGTCGAAGGCGTAGCCGTCTTCGGCAAAGCGCTTGAGCTTTTCCGGCTCGGTCACGCGCTGCGTCACGGCGTAGCGCGCCATGGTGCCGCGCGCGCGCTTGGCGTGGAACGAAATGATCTTGTAGCGGCCGCCCTTCCAGTCCTCGAACACCGGCGTGACGATCCTGGCCTGCAGCACCTTGGGCCGCACCACCTTGAAATATTCTTCCGAGGCCAGGTTGACCAGCACCGGCGCGCCTTCCTGCCTAAGCGCGGCCATGTCGGCGTTGATCATCTGCGTGACATCGTCGCCCCAGAACGCGTACAGGTCCTTGCCGGCAGCGTTGTCGAGGCGCGTGCCCATCTCCAGCCGGTAGGGCTGCATCCAGTCCAGCGGGCGCAGCACGCCGTACAGGCCGGACAGGATGCGCAGGTGCTTCTGCGCAAAGCCGAGGTCGTCGGCCGACAGCGTTTTCGCGTCGAGGCCGTCGTAGACGTCGCCATTGAAGGCCAGCACCGCCTGCTTGCTGTTGGCCGCGGTGAACTCCGGCGACCAGTCGCCGTAGCGCGTCACATTGAGCACCGCGAGCTTGTCGGAGATGTCCATCAGCGCGCCCACATCCTGCGGCGCCAGCTTGCGCAGGCGCTCGATCAGCGTGGCGGAACGGTCGATAAAGCGCGGCAGCGTATGGGTCTTGAGGCGCGGGGGAGTCTCGTAGTCCAGCGACTTGGCGGGAGACAAAACGATGAGCATGGCAAAATCGCGGCAGTAGCCAAGGACAAACAAGCCAAGATTGTAGCGAATGCGCCTCGACACCACCGCAACCACCCTCTTCGCCAGCCCCGCCGGCGTCACATCTGCGCCGCGCGTGGTGCTGGACTCCAACATCTGGGTGGACCTGCTGGTCTTCCGCGACCCGCATGTGGAGCCGATCCGCACCGCGCTTGAGGCCGGCACCATCGCCCCGGTGATCCGCGCCGACTGCCGCGAGGAACTGCGGCGGGTGCTGGCCTATCCGCAATTTGCCCGCTTTGACATCGATATCGATGCCGCGCTGGCCACCGTCGACCGCCTCGCCAGCCTGGAAGCCGCGCCGCCGCAGGCCGACTACGACGCCATCCGCCTGCCCCGCTGCAAGGACACCGACGACCAGAAGTTCGTTGAGCTGGCGCACTTTGCCGGCGCCGCCTGCCTGGTATCGAAGGACAAGGCCGTGCTCAAGCTGCGCACCCGCCTGCGCCGCAGCAGCGGCGTGGAAGTGATGACGCCGCCGGCCTTCGGCGCCTGGCTGGCCACGCTTGGCGCCGCCAGCGCCGCCGATCCGCTTTAGAATGTCGGCTCCCGGCGCCGCCTACGTGGTGGCGCCGCACGCCTGATCGCATCCCGTCCCCACCGCATCGACACGTTCGCATCATGTCCGCAGACACCACCCACACCCAGTTGACGCCGCTGACCCCGCCGCCCTCGCGCCTGCCCGCAGTCGGCACCACCATCTTCACCGTGATGTCCGCGCTGGCCACCGAGAAGAACGCCGTCAACCTGGGCCAGGGCTTCCCGGACTTCGACTGCGACCCCAGGATCGTCGATGCCGTGACCGCCGCCATGCGCGCCGGCCATAACCAGTACCCGCCGATGGCGGGCGTGCCGCGCCTGCGCCAGGCCATCGCCGCCAAGATCGCCAGCCTCTATGGCCACCAGTACAGCTGGGACACCGAGATCACCGTCACCGCCGGGGCCACCCAGGGCATCCTGACCGCGATCCTGTGCGCGGTGCATCCGGGCGACGAGGTGATCGTGCTGGAGCCGTGCTACGACAGCTACCTGCCCGCGATCGAGCTGGCCGGCGCCACCGCCGTGCCGGTCACGCTGGAAGCGCCGGAATTCCGCGTGCCCTTCGACAAGCTGGCCGCCGCGATCACGCCGCGCACGCGCATGATCCTGATCAACACGCCGCACAACCCCACCGGCACGATCCTGCGCGCGGCCGACATGGACCAGCTGGCGCAGATCCTGGCCGGCACCGACATCCTGCTGCTCTCGGACGAGGTCTACGAGCACATGGTCTACGACGGCCAGCAGCACGCCTCGGTCTCGCGCCATCCTGAGCTTGCGCGCCGCAGCTTCGTGATCTCCAGCTTCGGCAAGACCTATCACGTGACCGGCTGGAAAGTCGGCTACGTGGCCGCGCCGGCCGCGCTGATGGCTGAGTTCCGCAAGGTGCACCAGTTCAACGTGTTCACCGTGAACACGCCGGTGCAGCATGGCCTGGCCGACTACATGGCCGATCCCGCGCCCTACCTGCAGCTGTCGGCGTTCTACCAGGCCAAGCGCGACTTCTTCCGCGCCGGGCTGGCCAACAGCCGCTTCAAGCTGCTGCCGTCGGACGGCACCTACTTCCAGTGCGTCGACTACTCGGCCATTTCCGACCTGAGCGAGGCCGACTTCGCCATGTGGCTGACGCGCGAGATCGGCGTGGCCGCGATCCCGGTCTCGGCCTTCTACACGCAGCCGCGTGAATCGGGCGTGGTGCGTTTCTGCTTTGCCAAGAAGGAAGAGACGCTGGCGCTGGCGCTGGAGCGGCTGGCCAGGCTGTGATGAAAACAAAAACGCCCGCGATGAATTCGCGGGCGTTTTTCACACATGCGGCAGTTCACGCCGCTTCGCTTACTACTTGCTGCGGCTCGCCATCAGCTCAAGATTGGCCTTGCGGTCGGCATTGACCTTCTGCACCGATTCACGCGCCGACAGCGTCTTCAGGTAGTCCTTGACCGGCAGGTCGGCCAGCAGGTCGGTGCCGTAGATGATCTTGGTGCACGACGACACCAGCGGCAGGTGCGCCGCGGCGGCGCAGTCGGCCAGCGTGAAGGTGTCGCCGGCGATATACGGCGAGAACTTCGCCAGCTTGGCGAAGGCGGGGACATAGCGCGTCAGCAGCTTGTGCTGGCGGTCCTTGACGCCGTCGCTGACCTTGCCGCCGAAGAATGCCTCGGGGTACAGCTCGCGCGCGGTCAGCTCCAGGTACAGTTCCATGAAGACGACGATCTCGCGCACCTTGGCGGCCTGGTACGGGTCGAGCGGCAGCAGCGGCGTCTGCGGATAGGCCGCCTCGACGTAGTCGACGATGGCTTCGGACTCGCACAGCGGGCCGGATTCGGTGATGATGTAGGGCACCTTGCCCGCGGGCGTGGCCGCCAGGTCGGTCTGGCCGATCCAGGCCAGCACCTCTTCGAACGGCACGTTCTTTTCCAGCAGCGCCAGCTTCACTTTGTTGTAGTAGTTGCTGGCGGCAAAACCGCAGAGCTTCAGCATGTCGTCTCTCTCCGTTATTGGAATGATCCCCGCATCGCACGGTGCGGATGTCGGGTGATTGTGGACCATCCGGGGTCTGCAGTGTACCGGCTGGCCGATCAGCGCACGCCGCCTGCCCCGCCGGACTGTTGCGGAAGGTGCAAAAAACGTACGATCGTGCTAATTTAACCACAACTTTTGGGGCAACTGATGAGCACTTTCACCATCGATACGCTGGGTATCGTCGGCACCGGCGCCATGGGCCGGGGCATCGCGCAGATCGCCGCGCAGGCGGGCCTGACCGTCAACCTGTACGACGCCAACCCGCAAGCCGTGGCCGCCGCGCGCCAGTACCTGCAGGACACGCTGGCCAAGCTCGCCGACAAGGGCAAGATCAGCGCCGCCGACGCAGAGGCCACGCTGGCCCGCGTCAAGCCCTGCGGCACGCTGGAAGACCTGGCCGGCTGCGACATGGTGCTGGAAGCCATCGTCGAGAAGCTGGAGGTCAAGCGCGACCTGATCGCCAAGCTCGAAGCGGTCCTGCGTGAAGACGCCGTCATTGCCTCCAACACGTCGTCGCTGTCGATCACCGCGATCGCCGTGGGTTCAAGGCACCCGGGCCGCATCGCCGGCTACCACTTCTTCAACCCGGTGCCGCTGATGAAGGTGGTCGAGGTCATCGACGGCCTGTTGGGCAACCCCGCGGTGGGCGACGCGCTGATGGCGCTGTCGCGCCGCATGGGCCATACGCCGGTGCGCTGCAAGGACATGCCAGGCTTTATCGTCAACCATGCCGGCCGCGGCATGAATATCGAAGGCCTGAAGGTCGCGCAGGAAGGCGTGGCCGGATTTGCCGACATCGACAACATCATGCGCGAGCAGGCCGGCTTCCGCATGGGCCCGTTCGAGCTGATGGACCTGACCGGGCTGGACGTGTCGCACCCGGTGATGGAATCGATCTACAACCAGTTCTACCAGGAACCGCGCTACCGCCCCTCGCCGATCACCGCGATCCGCGCGGTCGGCGGGCTGATCGGCCGCAAGGCGGGTGCTGGTTTCTATTCGTATGCCGATGGCCAGAAGCAGATGCCGGCAGCCGCCGCGGTGCCGGGCGCACGTCCGTCGAGCGTGTGGGTCAGCCACGCCAGCGAGCGCGGCCACGCCATGGTGACCAAGCTGCTGGGCGCGCTGGGCGTGACCCCGGAAGGCGGCAACAAGCCGTCGGCCGACGCGCTGATCATCGTCACCCCGCTGGGCCTGGACGCCACCACCAGCGCGCTGCAACAGGGCCTGGACCCGGCCCGCACGGTTGCCATCGACACGCTGCTGCCGTTCGAGGCCACCAAGCGCCGCACGCTGATGACCACGCCGGCCACCAGCGCCGCCGCCCGCGATGCCGCGCACGGCCTGTTCGCCAGCGACGGCGTGCCGGTCACGGTGATCCGTGATTCAGCCGGCTTCGTCGCGCAGCGCGTGCTCTGCTGCATCATCAATATCGCCAGCGATATCGCGCAGCAGCGCATCGCCACGCCGTCGGACATCGACCTCGCCGTCAACCTGGGCCTGGGTTATCCCAAGGGCCCGCTGGCGCTGGGCGATGCGGTCGGCCCGCAACTGGTGCTGGAGACGCTGCGCAACATGGAAGCGCTGACCGGCGACATGCGCTACCGCCCGAGCCCGTGGCTGTGGCGCCGTGCCGGCCTGGGCCTGTCGCTGCTGGCCGAAGAGCAGTAAGCCCGCCACCGCCCCACCGACCGAGCCACGCCCATGCCCGCACAGTTGCTTTCCCACCGCGTCGATTCGACCCTGGTGCTGACCATCTCGAACCCCGAGGCACGCAATGCGCTGCACCCGGACATCTACGCGGCCTCGCAGCAGGCGCTGGATCAGGCCGCCGCCGATGACTCGGTGCGCGCGGTCATCATCACCGGCGCCGACGGCATTTTCTGCGCCGGCGGCAACCTGAACCGGCTGCTCGGCAACCGCAGCCAGCCGCAGGAGGTGCAGGCCGCCAGCATCGCCCTGCTGAACGGCTGGGTCGAGTCGCTGCACGCCTTTCCCAAGCCGATCATCGCGGCAGTGGAAGGCGCGGCCGCGGGCGCGGGCTTTTCGGTGGTGCTGGCGTGCGATTTCGTGGTGGCGGCCAGCAATGCCAAGTTCGTGATGGCCTATGTCTCCGTGGGGCTCACGCCCGACGGCGGCGGCTCGTATGAGATCGCACGCGCGCTGCCGCGCCCGCTGGCCAGCGAGCTGATGATGGAAGGCAAACCGGTGGACGCGGCGCGGCTGGCGCAGTTCGGGCTGGTCAACCGCGTCACCGAGCCGGGCCAGGCCCTGGACGAGGCCCTGCGCCTGGCCGCTGGCCTTGCCCGCCAGTCGCCGCACGCCGTGGGCCGCATCAAGGCCCTGATCAACCACGCAGCCACCGCATCGCGCGCCGAACACCTGCTGGCCGAGCGCGACAGCTTCGTCGCCGCGCTGCACCACCCCGACGGCGGCGAAGGCATCAGCGCCTTCCTGGAAAAGCGCAAGCCGCAGTACCTCTGAAGCCGGGCGCCGGACGCCTGGCTTTACCCGAACGGCCAGCCCGCGACAGACGGGCATGCCGCACAATGCAAGGAGACAACGCATGGAACTGCCGCCGCCCTCGCGTCGCCGCATCTACCTGATGCGGCATGGTGCCGTTTCATATTTCGACGAGGCCGGGCGCCCTGCCCTGCCCGAGATGGTGCCGCTGAACGAGACCGGTCGCATGCAGGCGACCGCCGCCGGCCGCGCCTTTGCCGCCGAACAGATCCGCTTCGACCGCGTCATCGTCAGCGGACTGCCGCGCACGGTGGAAACCGCGGAGCGCGTGCTGGCCGAGCTGCCGGAGATGGACGGCATCGTGCCTGAAGTCTGGCCCGCGCTGCAGGAGATCCGCGGCGGCGACCTGTCCGCGATTGCCGACCAGGACCTGCGCGACGCCTTCGTCGGCGCCTTCGAAGGCGAAGTCCCGGAAGACAAGCGCTTCCTCAACGGCGAGACCATCGGCCAGTTCCTCGACCGCGTGCTGCCCGCGCTGGAGCGCCTGCGCGCCGATCCCGACTGGGACACCGCGCTGATGGTGCTGCACGGCGGCACCAACCGCGCCATCCTGTCGCAGGCCATCACCTGCGGGCGGCGCGTGTTCTTCGGCTCGCTGCTGCAGACCGCGGGCTGCATCAATGTGCTCGACATGGGCGACGGCCCGCTCGACTGGGTGGTGCGCATGACCAACTACTCGCCGCCCACGCCCGTGCACAGCGGCACGCGCCACACCACCATGGAAGTGCTGCTGCACCAGTATTTGCGCGGACGCCAGCCGCAGGGCTGAGCGCGCCGCGGACTTGATCGAATCCCAACCGATACCGAACAGAAAACCAACGGAGACAGCATGACCAGCAACGTATCGCACTTCGAGGGCACGCGCCCGGTAGCGGACCAGCAGCGCTTCGACACCGACGCGCTGGAAGCCTGGATGCGCCAGCACGTGGAGGGCTTTGCCGGCCCGCTGACCGTGGAGCAGTTCAAGGGCGGCCAGTCCAACCCGACCTTCAAGCTGGTCACGCCGGGCCAGACCTACGTGATGCGCGCCAAGCCCGGCCCCAAGAGCAAGCTGCTGCCTTCGGCGCACGCGATCGAGCGCGAATACCGCGTGATGGCCGCGCTGGCCGGCAGCGACGTGCCGGTGGCGCGCATGTACGCGCTGTGCGAGGACGAGTCCGTGATCGGCCGCGCCTTCTACATCATGGAGTTCGTCGCCGGCCGCGTGCTGTGGGACCAGTCGCTGCCGGGCATGAGCACCGCCGAGCGCAGCGCCATCTACGACGAGATGAACCGCGTCATCGCCGCGCTGCACACGGTCGACTACAACGCCATCGGCCTGGGCGACTACGGCAAGCCCGGCAACTATTTCCAGCGCCAGATCGAGCGCTGGACCAAGCAGTACAAGCTGTCCGAGACCGAACCGATCCCGTCGATGGACGCGCTGATGGACTGGCTGCCGCAGCATATCCCGCAGGAAGACGCCGACCTGACCTCGATCGTGCATGGCGACTACCGGCTCGACAACCTGATGTTCCACCCGACCGAGCCGCGCGTGCTGGCGGTGCTGGACTGGGAGCTGTCCACGCTGGGCCACCCGATGGCCGACTTCAGCTATCACTGCATGAGCTGGCATATCGCCCCGGGCCAGTTCCGCGGCATTGCCGGCGTTGACTTCGCCGCGCTGGGCATCCCGGACGAAGCCAGCTACCGCCGCCTGTACGAGCAGCGCACCGGCCGCCCGATCACGGGCGACTGGAACTTCTATCTGGCCTTCAGCATGTTCCGCATCGCCGGCATCCTGCAGGGGATCATGAAGCGCGTGGTGGACGGCACCGCGTCGTCGGCGCAGGCGCTGGACGCAGGCAAGCGCGCGCGGCCGATGGCGGAGATGGGGTGGCAGTACGCACAGAAGGCGAAGGGCTGACGCGGCAACTGCTGCAGCAAAAGAAGACGGGCGCCGAGGCGCCCGTTTTTCATCTGCATCGCGCGGCGCTCAATCCCCCAGCGCCACCCCTTCCCGCCGCGGGTCCGCACCACCGGCCCACACCACCTTGCCGTCAGGCCCCTGCTTGCGCATGATCGCCTGCGTGCCGCTGGTCATCTCGATCTCGGCCACCTGGTGGCCGCGCTGCTGCAGTGCCTGCACCAGGCCCGGCGAGACCAGCCCCTTCTCCACCTCGGTCGGGCCGTTGCGGCTGCCGAAGTTGCCCATGCCGATGGCGGCCTGCACGTCCATGTTCCAGTCCAGCATGCCGACCAGGGTCTTGGACACATACTCGATGATCTGCGAGCCGCCCGGCGAACCGACCGTGGCGACCAGCTGGCCGCTCTCGCGGTCGAACACCAGCGTCGGCGCCATCGACGAGCGCGGGCGCTTGCCCGGCTGCACGCGGTTGGCCACCGGCTTGCCGTTCTCGCTCGGCACGAAGGAGAAATCGGTCAGCTGGTTGTTCAGCATGAAGCCGCGCACCATCAGATGGGAGCCGAAGTACGACTCGATCGTGGTGGTCATTGAAATCGCCCCGCCGCGGCCATCGACCGCAACGATCTGCGAGGTGGAGACGCGCGGCGGTGAACGGTCGGGCGCGTAGGCCATCGCCGTGCCCGGCGGCACCCCCGGCTGGGCCTTGCCCATGCTCTTGTCGCCGATCAGCTCCGCGCGCGTGGCAAGGTAGGACGGGCTGACCAGGCCGGTCACGTTGACTGGCACGAAGTCGGCATCGGCCACGTACAGGCCACGGTCGGCGTAGGCCAGGCGGTCGGCTTCGGAGATCGCGTGGACCGCGTCGGGATTGGCCTCCATCACCGCCGGCGTGTTCACGCCCTGCGGCTTGAGCGCGGCCAGCGCGTACTTGGGATTCTTGGTCTCGAGCGCCTGCAGCGTGCCCAGGATCTGCGCGATGGCGATGCCGCCCGACGACGGCGGCGGCATGCCGCAGATCTTCCAGCGCTTGTAGTCGGTACAGACCGGCACGCGCTGCTTGGCCCGGTAGCTGCCCAGGTCAGCCAGCGACAGCGAGCCGGCATTGCTGCCGCCGTTGACCTTGGCGACGATATCGCGCGCGATCGGCCCGTTGTAGAGCACGCCGGCACCGCGCCGGGCGACATCGCGCAGGGTCTGCGCCAGCTTCGGGTTCTTCAGCACCGTGCCGGCCGGCTTGGGCTTGCCCTGTGCATCCAGGAAGTACGCGGCCATCTCCGGCGAATTGGCCAGGAACTTGTCGGCAGCCACCTGCGTGTACAGCCGCTGCGAGATCGGGAAACCCTTCTCGGCCAGGTCGATGGCGGGCTGGAACAGCTTGGCCCACGGCAGGCGGCCGTGCTTCTGGTGTGCCATTTCCAGCGCGCGCATCACGCCGGGCGTGCCGACGGAGCGTCCCCCGATCTGGGCCTCGCTGAACTCCATGGGCTTGCCGTCGGGGCGCAGGAACAGGTTTTCGGTGGCGCCGGCAGGGGCGGTCTCGCGGCCGTCGAAGGCCTGAACGTTCTTGCCGTCCCAGTACATGATGAAGGCACCGCCGCCGATGCCGGTGGCCTGCGGCTCGACCAGCGTCAGCACGGCCTGCATCGCGATGGCGGCGTCGATGGCCGAGCCGCCCTGGCGCAGGATGGCGCGCCCGGCCTCGCTCGCCAACGGGTTGGCCGCGGCAGCCATGTGGCGCTGCGCGTAGACGGTGGACATGCCCGGGCGATACCCGGAGGCAACTTCCGGGGCCGGCGGCATCGCGGCAGGCGGTGTCGTGGCCGACGGCGCAGCCGGTGCTGCGGGCGCGGCGGTCCCTCCGCCTTGGGTACCACAAGCACCGAGCAGCGCAGTCAGGGCAAGGGCCAGCGCGCAGCGCCACGCCATCGAAGAGAGGTCAGGGTGAGCCATGCGATATCTCCTGGGGAAGGATCAAACGATTGTAGTGGCGATCGGAGCATCCTGGGGCAAGAAAGTCTGACTGCCGCCACATGAGGGAGCCACATGCAGGTGCAAAAAAATTCTCCCGGCTTAACCCCGACCTCTCGCCAGCACCGTTTCATCGACAGGCCGTCATGACCGGGAACCCGCCCCGCGGCCGCTCAGGAGAACAATATGCAACTTCGCGCACCGGCCATCATTGCAAGTTTTGCCGCCGCTCTGGTGTTGTCGGCCTGCGGCGGGCATTCGCCGTCGCTTCCCCCGGAAGTGGCCCAGCCTGTGCCGCCGCCCGCGGCCCCGGCGCCCACGCACGACCACGCCGCCAAGGCTGGCCAGGTGGCACCCGCCATGGAAATGCACGCCATCGCCCCGCGCGCCCCGCTGGCGATGCCCTACCACCTTCCACCGCCGGTGCCAGCCGAGCGCGAACGCTACGGCGCCATCGAGGAAAACGGCGTCAGGCTGGTGGCGCAGGCGCCGGTATCCACCTTCAGCATCGATGTCGATACCGGCAGCTACAGCAATATGCGCCGCATGCTCAATGCCGGGCGCGTGCCGCCGGCCGATGCGGTGCGCGTGGAAGAGCTGCTGAACTACTTCCCCTATGACTATGCCCAGCCCGCCGACGGCCGCCCGTTCGCCGTGCATGCCGCGCTGGCGCCCGCGCCCTGGCACCCGGCCAATGTGCTGCTGCGCATCGGCATCAAGGGCAAGGACATGGCCAGCGCCGCGCTGCCGCCCGCCAACCTGGTATTCCTGGTGGATGTGTCGGGATCGATGAATTCGCCGGACAAGCTGCTGCTGCTGAAGTCCTCGCTCAAGCTGCTGGTGAACAAGCTGCGGCCGCAGGACCGCATCACGCTGGTCACCTATGCCAGCGGCACGCGCGTGGCGCTGCCACCCACGCCGGGCAGCGACAAGACCGCCATCAGCGCCGCCATCGACCAGCTCGTGGCCGGGGGCAGCACCGCCGGCGCCAGCGGCATCGCGCTGGCCTATCAGGCCGCGCAGCAGAGCTTTATCGCCGGCGGCATCAACCGCGTGCTGCTGGCCACCGACGGCGACTTCAATGTGGGCGTGACCGACTTCCGGCAACTCAAGAGCATGGTGGAAGAGAAACGCAAGTCGGGCGTATCGCTGTCCACGCTCGGTTTCGGCACCGGCAACTACAACGAGCAGCTGATGGAGCAGCTGGCCGATGCCGGCGACGGCGCCTATTCGTATATCGACAACCTGATGGAAGGCAACAAGGTGCTGGTCAGCGAGATCAGCTCGACCCTGGCCACCATCGCGCGCGACGTGAAGATCCAGGTGGAATTCAATCCGGCCACGGTGAAGGAGTATCGCCTGATCGGCTATGAGAACCGCATGCTGGCGCGCGAGGACTTCAACAACGACAAGGTCGATGCCGGCGATATCGGCGCGGGCCACACCGTGACGGCGCTGTATGAGCTGACGCTGGCCGGCCAGGCCGGGCTGGTCGATCCGCTGCGCTACCAGCCGGCCGCACCCGCGCCGGGGCGCGACGGCGAGCTCGCGCACATCAAGCTGCGCTACAAGCTGCCTGCCGCCAGCACCAGCCAGTTGATGGACATCACCGTCGTGCGGCAGGCCATCCGTCCGCTGGCGCAAGGCGATGACGACTTCCGCTTTGCCGCGGCGGTGGCCGGTTTCGGTCAGGTGCTGCGCGGCGGCAAGTTCACCGGCGACTGGCGCTACGCCGATGCCCACGCGCTGGCCCAGGGCGCCCGCGGCACCGACCGCTTTGGCTATCGGGGCGAGTTCCTCAAGCTGGTGGACCTGGCACAGAGCCTGGCCACGGCCAGTCCGGCCGGCGCTACCAGCGGCGGGCCGGCCGAGCGTGCGGCACGCTGACACCAGCCCGGGCCGCGAGCCGGCGCAAGGCGGCGCGGCGGACTGTCGCGCCGCCTTGCGCTCTCCTATACTCCGGCGCATGCAGGCACCCGACCCCGTCCCTTCCGCCGCGCCCGGCGCCGCGTTGTCCGCGCTGCCCGACCATGACCTGATGCTGCTGGTGGCGGGCGGCATCATCGAGCAGCCCGTCACCGAGCTGTTCCGCCGCCATAACGCCGGCCTCTACAACTACGTGGCCTGGCTGTGCCAGGGCAACCGCGGCGAAGCGGAAGACATCGCGCAGAAGACCTGGGTCAAGCTGATGACCCGCTGCGGCGACTACCAGCCGGACGCGGCGTTCCGCACCTTCCTGTTCCAGATTGCGCGCAATACCTGGCTCGACCAGGTGCGCAGCGCCGATGCGCGCCAGCGCGAAGCGCTGGACGACCAGCCAGCGGAGATGCCGGCCGACGACCTGTCGCCGGAAGCGGAGCTGCAGTTGCGCCAGCACGCGCACCACGTGCATCGCGCGCTGCTGCAGCTGCCCGTCGCCCAGCGCGAGGTGGTGGTGCTGCGCTTCTTCAGCGACATGAGCGTCGAAGAGATTGCGCAGATGCTCGGCGAGAAGTTCGAGACGGTGAGGAGCCGGCTGCGCTATGCGTTTGCGCGCCTGCGCGCAAACCTGGCCGGCAGCGTGCCGGGCTCGCAGGAGACGCCGTCGTGAACGCGGCCGACCGCTTTATCGACGGCAAGGACCGGCTTTCGGCGCTGCTGCGGGAGCTGCCCGCTTACGCGCCGTCCGCTGCGCTGGCAGAGTCGGTGCACGCGGCCGCACGTGCGGCACAACAGGAGGAGGATCGCCAGCGGGCCGGCGCGGCGGTCCTGCCCTTCGCCGCGCCGCCAACGCTGGCCATGGCGGTGCAGGAAGAAGCCGCGCGCCTGCAGGCGGCGCAGGCCGCGCGACGCGATGCGCTGCTTGCACGCGTGGCGTCAGGCGAGCCCGCAGCGGAGATCCTGGGTGCCCCGGTCGGTGCCGCTGCCAGCGCGTGGCTGCAGGCACAGGCAGCTGAGGCGGCAACACCACGGGCCACAGGGACCGCAACGCAATCCATGGCAGCGCGCGCCGCGCGCGCGCGGCGGTGGTGGCGCTCGCTCGGGCTAGTGGCCAGCGTCGCGGCGGTGGCCGGGCTGACCACCAGCATCGTGCTGCGGCAGATCGATGATGGCGCACTGCTGCCGGCGTCGGCGCCTGAACAGGTGTCCGCCCCGGCCGCTGCACCCGCCGCAGAGATGGCGGCAGCGCCCGCACCGCAAGCTGCGGCGGAGCCCGGGACGGCCACGCCGGCAAATCCGCCGCCAGCCGCGAAGGCTGCCCCGGCCCCGCAGCGGGAAGAGCGGCCTGCCCCGGCGCACGCCGGGCAGCGCAGCCGCGCGTCGGCAACGGCCGGGGGCACGGCGCCACGCGAGGCCGCCACGCAAGCACCGCCGCAAGCGACCGAAAGCTTGTCCGCCCAGGCGCCGGCCGTGGCCGCCGCACCGGCCGCTCCCGCGTATCCGGCCATGGCAGAAGCAGTCCCGCAGCCGGCAATGCCGGCACCCGCGGCACCGCCGGCGGCCGCGCCGCGGGCAGATTTTGCACGCAAGGCAGGGCCACCGATGGCGGCCGCGCGCGCCCCTGCGGCGCACACCGCATCCAGCATGGTCGTGTCGATCCAGGACGACCCCGCCGCCACGGCTGCGCGCATGCCGGCGGCGGCATCGGTCACGCTGCTGGCGGCCGAACCGGACAGTGAGGCAATCAGGGAATGGGCAGGACGGCTCTGGCAGTCGATGCCGGCGGCGCAACGCCCGCCGGTGCCATTTGCCGTGCAGGCCGACCGCACGCTGGCCCCAGGCCAGGTGCGCATCGAACTGCGGCACGGCGCGCCGCAATGAGCGCGCCGGTGTGCTGGCGAGTGCGGGTCAGCGTGTGGTGAACGACCAGCTCAGGTCCACCGGCTGCGAACCCAGCCGGCCGGTAACCCTCACGCTGTAGCGCTGCTGGCTGGCCAGCGGCGCCACCGGCGTGCAGATCGCCAGGCCGCGTGCGGCGCTGGAGAGGCCCGACGAACGGCTGTCGACCTTGAGACAGCTCACATTGTTGCCTTGCGCGTCGGTGATGACGAAGTTGTCGGCATCGAACTGCAGCGAGGTGTTGATGGCCTGCAGCGAAACCGGATAGCCCACGGTCTTGCCCTCATAGCCTGGGGCGGGGTTGGGGCTTTCGGTGTTGACCCAGCTGGCCGGCACGTCGGCCTGGCCGTTGTACGGGTAGGCCACCATCTGGCTGTCGCTGCCGCCCTTCGATGCATCGGCCAGGTCGATGGTCTGGTAGTAGCTGGCCGAGGTGCCGCTGCCATCAGGGCCCACGCGCTCGGCAAAGCCGCTGCCGGCCGAGCCGTAGCTGCCCAGCAGCGCGGCGCGGTGGAACGGCGCGTTGACCAGGTCCGACACCAGCGCGTCCTTGGGCGACATCGACAGCTGCGCATTGGCAACCGAAGTCCAGCGGTTGGCACCGGCCACCACTTCCGCGGTGGCATTGGTCGGATAGGCGGCCTGGATGCGCTCGTTGGGCGTGGCGCCGGTATAGCCCGGCTTGCCGCTGGTCTCGTCGTGGGTCAGCGTGGCGTTGGCCAGCATGTAGGCAGTGTGGTTCTGCGCCACGGTATTGAGCGGATCGCGTGCCGCCAGCGGCGGCAGGCCCACCTGCTCGCGCCGATAGTTGGCGTAGCACAGGCCGGCGCTGCGCGGCTCTTCCAGCACGCGGTAATTGCTGACCGCACTGCCGCGCGCCGGCAGCAGCGAGACGCCGCCGCCCGCCGCGGGTGCCGGCGCCGTGCCGCTGACGGTATAGCAGGCACCTGCGGTGGATGGCGTGGTCGAGCCAGAGCCGGACGGCGCGCTGGCCTGCCCGTTCGCTTGCGATGCGTTCGACGAAGTACCGCCGCCGCCATCGCCATCGCCACCACCGCCGCCACATGCGGACAGTGCCAGCGCCGCAGCAGCGCAAAGGGTGGTCAGGGCGAGCGTGGTGCGCCGCGCGCGTCGCGGCGGCATGGGTTGGTGATCAGCAAGCAAGCGTTTCCCGGTCATCGTTCTGAATCGTCGTGGTCATCGGAGGAAGGAACCTGCCCCGGGGGATCCGCAGGCGCGGACAGCCGGCGCGGCAACCATCGCCAGCACCGTGCGGACACGGGCTCGCGGCGGCGGCGCCGGGGGCAGAAAGACCGGACGATGGTATGGGCGCGGACCGGCAGGGTCTAGCCCATGAACAATTCCTTACGTGTGACCCGCGCGCGCCGCACCGGGGCGCCGCGGGGGTCGCTTGCGGTGCCCGCCGTGCGGGCGCGAGGGCACTTAGCTGGCGGCGGCCACGTCGGCCATGCCGGTGCCGAGCGCGGCCATCACCGCCATCAGCTGCTCGCGCAGCCAGCGGTTGGCACCGTCGTTTTCGCCGCCCGCATGCCAGTACAGGTGCAGTTCCAGCGACGGCACCTTGAACGGCAGCGACAGCAGGCGGTTGGCATAGGGCTCATTGGCGATGCGCGCATAGCGCAGCGGCAGCGTGGCCAGCAGGTCGGTGCAGCTGACCACGCGGCACGCGGCCGCGTAGTGCTGGCAACGCAGGCGCACGCGCCGCGTCAGGCCCATGCGGTGCAGGGCCTGGTCTTCCAGCCCGGCGCCGCGGCGGCGCGACGACACGTGCACATGCTCGGCCGCGAGGTAGCGCTCAAGCGTCAGTTCCTTCTTCACCAGCGGATGGTCGCGCCGCGCCAGCACCACCATCGGATCGGCCATGAACGGCGCGTGGTGGATGGCGGGCGAGACCGGCAGCAGGATGTCCAGCGCGGCGTCCAGCGTGCCGGCCAGCAGCTCGGATTCCATCTCGCGGCGGTCGAAGCGGATCGCGGCAATCTCCACCTGCGGCGCCATTGCCGTGACGCGCGCCATCAGCGGCGGCAGCAGCGTGGATTCCAGCGCGTCGCGCATGCCGATGGTGAAACGCCGCACGGTATTGGTGGGATCGAAGTGCGGCGTATCCTGCAGCGTGCGCGCGAACGATTGCAGCGCGCTGCGCACCTCGGCGGCCAGCGAGCGCGCCAGCGGCGTGGGCGCCATGCCCTGCCCGCGCCGCTCGAACAGCGGGTCGTCGAACAGCGTGCGCAGCCGGCCCAGCGCATGGCTGACCGCGGGCTGCGTCAGGTTGAGCTGGCGCGCGGCCGCGGTGATGCTGCCTTCGCTGTAGATGGCGTCGAACACCACGAAGAGATTCAGGTCGATGCGGGAGAGCTGCATGCCGGAGATTCTGTCACGGAATGCAGGGAATTGATACTGGCAAATCCAGATAATTCATTTTTCTTATTATCAGCTTTCAGATAGAGTGCATTTCATCGGCCCATGCCGCACTGATGCCGAGGCCTGCCGAGGCCAACGAGGCGCCGCCGCCCACCCCGGCGCCCACTGATTCCGTAGCGAGGAGACCACATGGATTTCGAATACAGCCCGAAGGTCAAGGAAATGCAGGCCAAACTGCTGGCCTTCTTCGACCAGCACATCTACCCGAACGAAAAGCGTTTCGCCGCGGAGATCGACGCCAACCGCCGCGCCGGCAATGCCTGGGTGCCGACCAAGGTGATCGAGGAGCTGAAGCCGCTGGCACGCGCGGCCGGCCTGTGGAACCTGTTCCTGCCGCGCTCGCCGCGCGCCCCGCAGGGCCTGTCGAACCTGGAATACGCCACGCTGTGCGAAATCATGGGCCGGGTGCCCTGGTCGGCCGAGGTCTTCAACTGCGCGGCCCCCGACACCGGCAACATGGAGACGCTGGAGCGCTATGCCTCCGAGGAACTGAAGGACAAGTGGCTCGAGCCGCTGCTGGCCGGCGAGATCCGCTCGGCCTTCCTGATGACCGAGCCGGCCGTGGCCTCGTCGGACGCGACCAATATCGAATGCCGCATCGAGCGCGACGGCGACCACTATGTGATCAACGGCACCAAGTGGTGGTCGTCGGGCGCGGGCGACCCCCGCTGCAAGGTCTACATCGTGATGGGCAAGACCAATCCCGACGCCGGCCGCCATGAGCAGCAGTCGATGATCGTGGTGCCGGCCGATACCCCGGGCATCACCATCAAGCGCTTCCTGCCGGTGTTCGGCTACGACGACGCGCCGCACGGCCATATGGAGATCGAGCTGAAGAACGTGCGCGTGCCGGCCTCGAACATCCTGCTGGGCGAAGGCCGCGGCTTCGAGATCGCGCAGGGCCGCCTGGGCCCGGGCCGCATCCACCACTGCATGCGCAGCATCGGCGTGGCCGAGCGCGCGCTGGAACTGATGTGCAAGCGCGCGCTGTCGCGCGTGGCCTTCGGCAAGCCGGTGTCCAGCCAGGGCGTGACGCAGGAACGTATCGCCGAAGCCCGCTGCGAGATCGAGATGGCGCGCCTGCTGACGCTCAAGGCCGCGTACATGATGGACACCGTGGGCAACAAGGTGGCCAAGGCCGAGATCGCCATGATCAAGGTGATCGCCCCCAACGTGGCGCTGAAGGTGATCGACTGGGCCATCCAGGTCCATGGCGCCGCCGGCGTCTCCAGCGACTTCCCGCTGGCCAACTGGTGGGCGCACCAGCGCACGCTGCGCCTGGCCGACGGCCCGGACGAGGTGCACCGCAACGCCATCGCCAAGCTGGAGCTGGCCAAGCACATGAACCTGAACCCGGACGACATCAGGATGCCGGTGGCACGCGGGTTCTGACCGCCTGGCAACGCCGCGGGGCTTCGGCCCTGCCGGCAGTATGGAAAACGCGCAGCCAGTCTGCGCGTTTTTTTCTTCTGTGCTTAAATCGCCCGGTTCGCCACGTCAGTGGTTGATGTGGCCATCCCCAACGATCGCAGCCAGGAGATCTTTTGCGATGATCGACGTCTACACCTGGGCCACGCCCAACGGCCACAAAGTCCACATCATGCTGGAAGAATGCGGCCTGGAGTACAAGGTCCATCCGATCAACATCGGCGCCGGCGACCAGTTCGGCGAGGACTTCCTGAAGATCAGCCCCAACAACAAGATCCCGGCCATCGTCGACCCCGACGGCCCGGACGGCAAGCCGATCTCGCTGTTCGAATCGGGCGCCATCCTGCTCTACCTGGCCGGCAAGACCGGCAAGTTCCTGCCCGAGGACGTGCGCGGCAAGTACGAGGCGCTGCAATGGCTGATGTTCCAGATGGGCGGCGTGGGCCCGATGCTGGGCCAGGCGCACCACTTCCGCATGTACGCGCCCGAGAAGATCGAGTACGCGGTCAACCGCTACACCAACGAGGCCAGGCGCCTGTACGGCGTGATCGACACGCAGTTGTCAAAGCACGCCTGCCTGGCCGGCGAGCAGTACACCATCGCCGACATCGCCACCTTCCCGTGGCTGCGCAGCTGGCAGAACCAGGGCGTGGACCTGGACGACTACCCGAACCTGAAGCGCTGGTTCAACGAGATCGCCGAGCGCCCCGCGGTCAAGCGCGGCGTGGAAGTGCTGGCCAGCGCGCGCAAGGCGCTGCAGGACGACAAGGCGCGCGAGGTCCTGTTCGGCGCCACGCAATACAAGCGGCACTGAGCACGGCACTGCCGCGGCCGGGGCGCTGGCCCCGGCTGACCCGCCTGGCATCAGGTCGGCGCCAGCGCGTGGCACGCAATCGCATACCCGTCCGCGCGCCGTCCGCCGCGCGCCGCAACACCAATCTCGACGTCATCGCCCGGCCCGAAGCAGCACAGCAGGCCGGTGCCCGGCAACAGCACGTCGAGCCGGCATGACTCGTGCGGGTCCGGCGCGTAGAGCGTGCCGGGCTGCAGGAAGGCCATGTCCCCACCGGCCCGCACCAGCGCGCCATGCCAGTGCAGGCCGATGGCGCCGCGGTAGCACAGCGCCCAGCGCAGCCCGCGCGCCTGCAGCCGCTGCGCCCAGTCATCGCCCGACTGGTCCAGCTGGATGAACTCCGGCCGCATGCCCTGCTCCGGCTGCGGGCCCTCGGCCCGCACCACCTCTGCCGGCAACACGTGCATGCCCGCCACCCCCTCGGCGCCATTGGCCCCGACTGCGGCAATGCCGCCCAGCGCGCAGTGCCACCCCGCAGGCAGCGCCACCGGCCGCGATGCATCGGCCGGCCCTTGCGGCACGGTGCGCACCAGGATGGTGTCGACCATCGCCTGCACCTGCATCGGTACGCCTGGCGCCGGCGCAAACAGCTCGCCGCCGCCCATCAGCAGGCAGCCGCGCCCGGGCGACCACAGCCGCAGGCCCCCGCGCAGGCAGCCCCACCATTCATGGCGGTCCGCGGCAAATTCAGCCTGGGTCTCGCCGGCGCAGAGAAAGACGTAGTCGCAGGTGCTGCCGAGGCCGGCTGCAGCGGCAAGCAAGCGTGACTGGAACCCGGGAATGAAGTCCGACGGCGCGTGGCGGTCGGCATGGAGGGCGCGCATTCGCGCCTCGAACAGCGTGAAGATCTGCATGGCAATCCCCCTGCAGGGCGACAGGCCGCAAGGCGGCTGTCCGCGCAGTGCGGCGCACGCATGACAGCGTTGCGCGCAGCATTGCGCAGTGGCCCGTTTGGCTCGGCCATGCAGGCCGTCCGGTTGATGCCATCGTGTCGCGCCATTTTGCCTGGCGCACCCCTCAATTTGCGGGTCGGACACCGATAGTGAGGAAGAGGATAAGTTGTCGTGGCCTCAAGGTCAAACCCTTAGCCTCAGACCACTCCGAACCTTTCACGACCCCATGACTTCTCGAAATCTCAGACTATTCGGATTGCATCTTGCCTGGCTACGCAAGCAGCGGGGCTGGTCCCAGGAAACCCTGTCGCTTGAGAGCGGGCTGTCGCGCTCATACCTGAGCGGCATCGAAAGCGGCAAGCGCAACCTGGCGCTCGCCAACATCTGCAGGCTGGCCGAGACGCTCGCCGTGCCAACCCCGGAGATGCTCGACTTCAGCCGCCATGACGCCAGCCAGCTGCAGGTGGAACAATCGCGCGCGCCCTTCGGCAACCGCCAGCGCGCGGCGATCGAGGCCACCGTGCGCCATATGGCGGAGCTGACCGAGCCCGAGCTGAACCTGGTGGCCGCGGTGGCGCGGGCGCTGGCGGGCAAGGGCAGCTTCCGCCCGTCGCTGACTCACGCCACCAACGCCGCATCCGATGCCAAGGGCGACAGCGCAGACTAGACGCCCAGCATGCCCTGCCGTTCGATAAAGCGGATCACCTCGTCCAGGCCCTGCCCGGACTTGACGCTGCCCATCACGAACGGCCGGGCGCCGCGCATCTTGCGCGCATCGCTCTCCATCACTTCCAGCGATGCCCCGACGTATGGCGCCAGGTCCGTCTTGTTGATCACCAGCAAGTCGGACTTGGTAATGCCCGGCCCACCCTTTCTCGGAATCTTCTCACCGCCGGCTACGTCGATGACGTAGATCGTCAAATCAGAAAGTTCTGGGCTGAAGGTGGCAGCGAGGTTGTCGCCGCCGGACTCGATGAAGACCACGTCAGCATCCGGGAAGCGCGCCAGCATGCGGTCCACCGCCTCCAGGTTGATCGAGGCGTCCTCGCGGATCGCGGTGTGCGGACATCCGCCCGTTTCCACGCCCATGATGCGTTCCGCCGGCAACGCGCCGGAGACCGTCAGGAGACGCTGGTCCTCCTTCGTGTAGATGTCGTTGGTGATGGCAACCAGGTCGTAGCGGTCGCGCATCGCCTTGCACAGCATTTCCAGCAGCGTGGTCTTGCCGGAGCCAACCGGGCCGCCGACGCCGACGCGCAGCGGAGGGTTCTTCTTGGTACGGGCCTGGGTCATGGTGCGATATGGGTTCAGGATCGGAACAGCCGGGAGTACTGCGTTTCGTGGCGCGCGGAAAGCAGGCCCAGCATCGGGGAAAAGGTGGAAAGTTGCGGCGGCGTGGCGTCGGCGCGGCGCGTGGCTTCATCGACTGTGTCGAGCACCGCGCAGTGCAGGCGCCGCAGCATGTGCTGCCCCGCCACCTGGCCCAGCGGCACCGCCTTGATCGCCGCGGCGACCTGGTTCTCGGCCCAGTTGAAGCAATAGGCAGCGAGGCCGTCGCGCGCCTCGACCTGCAGCGCCACGCATGCCGCAGTGAACGCCGTCGGCAGGCACACCGGCGACAGCGCCGCCAGCGTCTCGCGCAGCACGGGCGCGCCCCACTCCATCTGCGCAATCAGCCTGGACAGCGACCAGCCCATCTGCTCGGTCTCAAGCCGCAACTCGGAAGTCTCGCGCGTGGCGCGGAACCAGTCGTTCCATGTCCGCACCTGCGCGGCATCGCCCGCTTTCCAGCAGCGATGCAGCAGCAGCCACAGCGGCGCTTCGCATTGCGCCTGCACATGCAGCAGGTTGTCGCGGATCCATCGTTCTGCGCTTGCCGCATCGTGCACGCTGCCACAATCGATCGCAGCTTCCAGGCCTTGCGAATAGCTGAAGCCGCCGATTGGCAGCGATGGCGATGCGAGGTGCAGCAGTGAGATCAACTGGTGGAGTTGCGTCATGGCGCGGACTCCGGTTCAGCGATGGCTTGCTCCCCTCTCCCGCAAGCGGGAGAGGGGAGTATCGGCGAGTTCAGTTCTTCATCGGTTGGCATGGTCCGGCACCCACCTTGCAGGGCAAAATTCAGTGCTTATGTCCACACTTCTCGTCATGCACGTGATCGTGCGAGTGCGAGTGCGAGTGCGAGTGCCCATGATGCTCATGAAACACCGCCTGCGCCGCCGCATAGTCCTCCGCAAACGTCGCATCGTGCCCATGCTTGTGCCCGCCGCCATAGGCCCCAGCCTCCGGCTCGAACGGCAGCTCGGCACGTTCGGCGCGCACGCCCAGCCGTTGCAGCATGTCCGCCAGCACCGCGTCATATTCCAGCCGCAGGTAGTCGCGCCCGATCTCCACCGGCGTATGGCGGTTGCCGAGGTGATAGGCCGCGCGCATCAGCGCATGCGGGTCTTCCGCACGCACTTCCAGCACCGCCTCGGCAGCGGCCTGCACTTCCACGAAGCTGCCGTCTTCGGCCACCAACAGGTCGCCGCCGCGCAGCACGGTGCCGCGCGCCAGGAACAGCGCGGCTTCGTCGCCGTTGTCGAGCACCGCGCGCAGGCGGCTCTTGCTGCGTTCGGCGAAGGGCAGGACCAGCTTGGGCGCGCGGCGCACCAGCACGGGCGCGATGCCGTGCGGGGCGCTCAGGAGTTTGTCGATCTTCAGCATGGGCGATGCGGGGCGCGGGCCCCGGCCAGTCAGAACAGGAAATAGCGCTGCGCCATGGGCAGCTCGGTGGCGGGCTCGCAGGTCAGCAACTGGCCGTCGGCAACGACCTGGTAGGTCTCCGGATCGACCGTGACATGCGGTTGCCAGTCATTGTGCACCATGTCGCGCTTGCTTACCGTGCGCGTGCCGCGCACCGCCGACAGCGTCTTGGCCAGTCCGTAGCGCTCGCCGATGCCGGCCGCCAGCGCCGCCTGCGACACAAAGGTCAGCGACGAACGGTGCAGCGCCCCGCCGGCCGAAGCAAACATCGGCCGGTAGTGCACCGGCTGCGGCGTCGGGATCGACGCATTGGGATCGCCCATCGCGGCCGCGGCAATCATGCCGCCCTTCAGGATCAGGCTGGGCTTGACGCCGAAGAACGCCGGACGCCACAACACCAGGTCGGCCCACTTGCCGACTTCAACCGAGCCCACCTCATGAGCGATGCCATGCGTCAGCGCCGGGTTGATGGTGTACTTGGCGACATAGCGCTTGACGCGGAAGTTGTCGTGCCCGCCGCGCGCATCGTTGGGATCGCCCGGCAGCTTGCCGCGCTGCAGCGCCATCTTGTGCGCGGTCTGCCAGGTGCGGATGATGACCTCGCCGACGCGCCCCATCGCCTGCGAGTCGCTGGAGATCATCGAGAACGCGCCCAGGTCGTGCAGGATGTCTTCGGCGGCGATGGTCTCGCGGCGGATGCGGCTTTCGGCAAAGGCGATGTCCTCGGCAATCGACGGGTCCAGGTGGTGGCACACCATCAGCATGTCGAGGTGCTCGTCCAGCGTGTTGACCGTGTACGGGCGCGTCGGGTTGGTCGACGACGGCAGCACGTTGGCCTCGCCGCACACCTTGATGATATCGGGCGCATGGCCGCCGCCCGCGCCTTCGGTGTGGTACGTATGGATGGTGCGGCCCTTGAACGCGGCGATGGTCGCTTCAACGAAGCCGGCTTCGTTGAGCGTGTCGGTATGGATCGCCACCTGGGTATCGGTCGCGTCCGCCACCGACAGGCAGGTGTCGATCGCCGCCGGCGTGGTGCCCCAGTCCTCGTGCAGCTTCAGGCCGATGGCGCCCGCTTCCACCTGCTCCAGGAGCGGCCCCTGCTGGCTGGCGTTGCCCTTGCCCAGCAGGCCGATATTCATCGGGTAGGCATCGGCTGCCTGCAGCATGCGCTCCATGTACCACGGCCCCGGCGTCACGGTGGTGGCAAAGGTGCCGGTGGCCGGCCCGGTGCCGCCGCCGATCATGGTGGTGACGCCGCTCATCAGCGCCTCTTCGATCTGCTGCGGGCAAATGAAGTGGATATGGCTGTCGATGCCGCCTGCGGTGACGATCATGCCCTCGCCCGCGATCACCTCGGTGCCTGGCCCGACCACGATGGTGACGCCCGGCTGGATATCCGGATTGCCGGCCTTGCCGATCGCCGCGATGCGCCCGCCCTTCAGGCCGATATCGGCCTTGACGATGCCCCAGTGGTCAACGATCAGCGCATTGGTGATGACGGTGTCGACGCAATCGCTGGCCATGCGCTGGCTCTGCCCCATGCCGTCACGGATCACTTTGCCGCCGCCGAACTTCACTTCCTCGCCATAGATGGTGAAGTCTTTCTCGACTTCGATGATGAGCCCGGTATCGGCCAGCCGCAGGCGGTCGCCGGTGGTCGGGCCGAACATCTCGGCATAGGCCTGCCTGGAGATCTTTGCCATCACAGCGCTCCCATGATCTTGCCGTTGAAGCCATAGACGATGCGGTCGCCGTCCAGCGCCACCAGTTCCACCGTGCGCGTCTGACCGGGCTCGAAGCGCACCGCGGTGCCGGCGGCAATATTCAGCCGGAAGCCGCGCGCGGTTTCGCGGTCAAAGGCCAGCGCCGCATTGGTCTCGTAGAAATGGAAGTGCGAGCCGACCTGGATCGGCCGGTCGCCGGTATTGGCCACCGTCACGCTGACCGTGGCGCGGCCGGCATTCAGTTCGATCTCGCCGTCGGCGGGCATCAGTTCACCGGGGATCATGGCGATTCTCCTCAGGCCACCAGCAGGCTGGCGCCATACAGCGCCACGCCGGCACCTGCCGCGCGGGCCAGCCAGCCGGCATGGCGGCGCAGCAACGTGCCGGCGCCGATGCCCAGCAGGTGCAGCGCCATGGTGGCGGCCGCAAACCCGCCTACGTATGCGAGTACCGCAGGCAGCGCGCCCGCAGTGGCGGGCAGTTCGGCCCCGTGGGCGTAGCCGTGGAAGATGGCAAAGCCGCCGACCAGCAGCGTACCGGCCCACGCCGGCAGCTTCGCGCGCAGCGCCAGCAGCAACCCGATCACCAGCAACGAGGCCGCGATCATCGGTTCGACTGCGGGCAGCGCCACACCGGACAGGCCGATTGCAGCCCCCACCAGCATCAGCGCCACGAAGGCCAGCGGCAGGCGCAGGGTGTCGGCGGCCGAGCGGGCAATCAATGCGCTCCACACGCCCACCGCCGCCATCGCCAGCAAATGGTCGGCGCCGGTGAAGGGGTGCGCCAGGCCGGCCCACAGGCTGGCGCTGACGGTGGCGGCATCGTGGCCGGGATGCGCCAGGGCGGCGCCGGCGGCAACGGTCAGGGAAGTGCCCAGGGCAAGGCGCAGGCAGGCGGTACGGTTCATGTCGGCTCTCGGGTTGGTCTTGTTATCGCGGTCCAGAATCGGAATCGGTCATGTTCAGACAATGGGATGGTGGACGGTCACCAGCTTGGTGCCATCCGGAAAGGTGGCCTCCACCTGGATCTCGGGGATCATCTCGGCCACGCCATCCATCACGTCCTCGCGGCCCAGCACGGTGGTGCCCTCATGCATCAGCTCGGCCACGGTGCGGCCATCGCGCGCGCCTTCCATGATGGCGGCGGTGATCAGCGCCACCGCTTCCGGGTAGTTCAGCTTCAGCCCGCGTGCCTTGCGCCGCTCGGCCAGCAGCGCGGCGGTGAAGATCAGCAGCTTGTCTTTCTCTCGCGGCGTCAGTTCCATCTCTTGTTCCTGGTTTCTTGTGTTCGGTTGTCTCTGTTGGCGGCCTACGTGGCCCACAGCCGCAGCGGCCGCGCCGCGACACCGTGGATCGGCATGCGCAGCGCCTGCCAGCTGTCGACCATGACGTGGCGCACGGCTTCCATCTGCCGGCCCAGCACGCGCAGCAGCAGCATCGACTGGCCGCTGGTGGCCAGGCAGGTCACGCCGGCGCGCAGCTCCGGCGTATAAGGCAGCTGTTCGGCCAGGGCTTCGGCCAGTTCCTGCGTCGCGCCCTCGCCTACCGCCCACAGCGTGCCCAGCACATTGAGTCCATCGAGGCCGGCCACCGCGGTGCGCAGCGGCGACTCGGCTTCAAGATGCGATTGCTCGATCCACAACGCACGCTCGCCCGTGCCGACGCGGGTATCCAGCCACAGCGCGCCGCGGGTCCACTGCTCGCCGGATGCCTGCCGGCCCAGCACCACAGCATCCCAGCCGATCGCGCTGCCGCCGGGCGCGACGTCGAGCACGGTCGAAATCCGCGCACGGGCGTCGTCGAAGACGATGTTCTCCTGCGGCAGCCAGTCCAGCCGCGCGCCTGCGCCCACCGTCAGGCGCACATGCTGCGCCGCCTCGCGGCCGAGCGACTTGTACCACTTGGTGGCACCCGGCGTGGCCAGCACGGCGTGCGCGCCATCCTCGACCGTCACGTCGATATCCAGGCTGTCGCCGCCTGCCACGCCAGCCGGCGGATGCAGGATCACCGCGTGGCAGATGCCGCCTTCCGGGTACAGCGGCTTCTGCACCAGCAGCGGCCCCTGGTGGCGCCGCTCGGTCAGCGCGGTGCGTTCGCCGCGCTGCGCAAAGCGCAGCCGCAGGGTGGCCTGCCATGCGGCGGGCACGGTGAGCGATGAAGGAAGATCGGGATGGCGCATGGCAAGGACAGCCGGCGGAGGCGCGCGCGCAATGGCGGGAGTTGCAAGCAATCATAGCGCGCTGCCTGGCTTCGCGTAAGCAGCGTATGACCCACAAATCCCGGCGCTGCCGCGCAGCCGCCCTACACGGCGATCAGCTCCCGCACACCGTCCTGCTCCATGCTGGCGCCGACACCCCGCGCCACCACTTCGCCGCGGCTCATCACGACATAGTGGTCGGCAATATGCCGCGCGAACTCGTAGTACTGCTCGACCAGCAGCACCGTCATGCCGAACTCGTCGACCAGCAGGCGCAGCGCCCGGCCGATGTCCTGGATGATGGAAGGCTGGATGCCCTCGGTGGGCTCGTCCAGGATCAGCAGGCCCGGCTCGCTCATCAGCGCGCGCCCGATCGCCAGTTGCTGCTGCTGGCCGCCGGACAGGTCGCCGCCGCGGCGCAGGCGCATGGTGCGCAGCACCGGGAACAACTGGTAGATCCGGTCCGGCACGCCGGACGGCCGCGCCCGGCTGGCTGCGCCGATCAGCAGGTTTTCTTCCACCGTCAGCCGCGGGAAGATCTCCCGGCCCTGCGGCACATAGGCCAGCCCGGCGGACACGCGCTCATACGGAGCCTTCTTCTCCAGCGCCTGCCCTTGCCATTGGATGCTGCCGCTGCGCGTGGGCACCACGCCCATCAGGCACTTGAGCAGCGTACTCTTGCCCACGCCGTTGCGGCCCAGCAGCGTGGTCAGCTTGCCGGCGGGCACGTCGAAGCTGACATTGCGCAGGATATGGCTGCCGCCATAGAACTGGTTCAGTGCATTGACCTGCAGCATGCTTATCTTCCCAGGTAGGATTCGATCACGCGCTCATCGCGCTTGACGCTGTCGAGCGTGCCTTCGGCCAGCACGCTGCCCTCGGCCAGCACCGTGACCTGGCCGGCATCGCCCGCGAGCGCGGCGACGAACTCCATGTCGTGCTCGACCACCATCATCGAGCAGCTGCCGCGCAGGCCGTTGAGCAGCGCCGCCAGCTGCATGGTCTCTTCATCGGTCATGCCGGCCACCGGCTCGTCCAGCAACAGCAGCTGCGGCTGCTGCATCAACAGCATGCCGATCTCCAGGCGCTGCTTCTGCC
This sequence comes from Cupriavidus sp. FW305-27, assembly GCF_058787995.1. Classification (NCBI taxonomy): domain Bacteria; kingdom Pseudomonadati; phylum Pseudomonadota; class Betaproteobacteria; order Burkholderiales; family Burkholderiaceae; genus Cupriavidus; species Cupriavidus sp. FW305-27. The sequence continues at coordinate 47,929 of NZ_JBYTAG010000031.1, read as the reverse complement.
CGTGCGACAGCAGCCCGGCGGGCCGGTAGGCCTCTGCCTCCAGTCCGGTCAGCGCCAGCGTTTCCTCGATGCGGCGATGCCCCTCCGCCGTCAGCCGCGCGCGCAGCGACGACCACCAGCGCTTGTCGGCCTTCATCGCCAGTTCCAGGTTCTCCCAGACCGCGTGCTGCTCGAACACCGTCGGCTTCTGGAACTTGCGGCCGATGCCGACCTGCGCGATGCGCGGCTCGGTCATCCGCATCAGGTCGATGGTCTGGCCCAGGAACACGCGCCCGCTGACATTGGCATTGCGCGGCCCGGTCTTGCCGGTGATGACATCCATCATCGTGGTCTTGCCGGCACCGTTGGGACCGATCACGCAGCGCAACTCGCCATGGTCGATCGACAAGGTCAGCTTGTTCAGCGCGCGGAAGCCGTCGAACTGCACCGTCAGGTCTTCCAGGTACAGGATCGGCCCGTGCGAGACATCGATGGTGCCGGGCTCGACGATGCGGCCCAGGCCGGTGGCATCGCCGCTTTCGGCCTGGCCGTGCTGGAGTGCGGCGTTCATGCTTCACCTCCCGTGCGGCCTGCCACGGCAGGCGCGGAAACAGGGTCTGCAGCGGCTGATGGTGCGGCCGCGCGCCGCTCGCGCAGCCGGTTCCACAGCCCGGTCACGCCATCGGGCAGGTACAAGGTCACCAGCACGAACATCGCGCCCAGCAGGAACAGCCAGTATTCGGCAAAGTGGGCTGTGAACAGGGTCTTGGCACCATTGACCAGGAACGCGCCGATCACCGGTCCGATCAGCGTGCCGCGCCCGCCCACGGCGACCCACACCGCCATCTCGATCGAATTGCCGGGCGACATCTCGCCGGGGTTGATGATGCCCACCTGCGGCACGTACAGCGCCCCCGCGATGCCGCACAGCACCGCCGAAAAGGTCCACACGAAGAGCTTGTAGCCCAGCGGGTTGTAGCCGGAGAACATCACCCGCATCTCGGCATCGCGCACCGCGGTGACCACGCGCCCGAGCTTGGACGTGACGATGTAGCGGCAGGCGATGAAGCCCGCCAGCAGCGCCAGGAAGGTCAGCACGAACAGCGCCGTGCGCGTCTGCGGCGCCGCAATCGCAAAGCCGGCAATGCGCTTGAAGTCCGTGAAGCCGTTGTTGCCGCCGAAACCGGTCTCGTTGCGGAAGAACAGCAGCATCGCCGCATACGTCATCGCCTGCGTGATGATCGACAGGTACACGCCCTTGATGCGCGAGCGGAAGGCGAAGAAGCCGAACAGCCACGCCAGCACGCCTGGCACCAGCACCACCAGCAGCAGCGCATAGCCGAGGTGCTCGGTGCCGTGCCAGAACCATGGCAGCTCCTTCCAGTCGAGGAACACCATGAAGTCCGGCAGTTCGCTCTTGTACACGCCCTCGCGCCCGATCGATCGCATCAGGTACATGCCCATGGCATAGCCGCCCAGCGCGAAGAACAGCCCGTGGCCCAGGCTCAGGATGCCGCAGTAGCCCCACACCAGGTCCAGCGCGATCGCCGCCAGCGCAAAGCACATGATCTTGCCGACCAGCGTCAGCGCATAAGCCGACAGGTGCAGCGGATGCCCCTCCGGCAACACCAGCGCGCACACCGGCACGCCGATGCCGACGATCACCACCAGCGCCGCAAGCACCAGCCAGCCGCGCGGCGAGAACAGTGCCTGCCGCTCCGGCACCGCTAGCCGGAACGCGGTGGCGGAAGAATTCGATTGGACTCGCTGCATCATGCCTCCGCGCTGCGCCCCTTGAGCGCGAAAAGTCCCTGCGGCCGCTTCTGGATAAACAGCACGATCAGCACCAGGACAAAGATCTTGGCCAGCACCGCGCCGTAGAAGGGCTCGATGAACTTGTTGATGATGCCCAGCCCGAAGGCGCCGACGATGGTGCCGGCCAGCTGCCCGACGCCGCCCAGCACCACCACCATGAACGAATCGATGATGTAGGCCTGGCCCAGGTCGGGGCCGACATTGCCGATCTGAGACAGCGCGCAGCCGCCCAGCCCGGCAATGCCGGCGCCGAAGGCAAAGGCGTAGCTGTCGACCTTCCAGGTGCGCACGCCGACGCAGGCCGCCATGGTGCGGTTCTGCGTGGTGGCGCGCACGAACAGCCCCAGCCGCGTGCGGTTCAGCACCGCCCACGCCACCGCCACCACCGCCAGCGCGAACAGGATGATGACGATGCGGTTGTACGGGATCACCAGGCCCGGCATCCATTCGATGCCGCCGCTCATCCACGCCGGGTTGGCCACTTCCACGTTCTGCGCGCCGAACAGCGTGCGCACCGCCTGCATCAGCAGCAGGCTCACGCCGAAGGTGGCCAGCAGCGTTTCCAGCGGGCGGCCGTACAGGTGGCGCAGCACCAGCCGCTCGAGCACGAAGCCCACCAGCGCGGCGGCCAGGAACGAGGCCGGCAGCGCCGCCGGCAGGTACCAGTCGAACGCACCCGGCGCGTAGGCGCGGAACAGCGACTGCACCACGTAGGTGGCATAGGCGCCGATCATCAGGAATTCACCGTGCGCCATGTTGATGACGCCGATCAGGCCATAAGTGATGGCCAGCCCGAGCGCGGCCAGCAGCAGCACGCTGCCCAGGCTCAGGCCGGCGAACAGGTTGCCGATCAGCTCGGCGCGGCGCTGGTCGCTGCGCAGCGTGTCCAGCGCCTGCTGCGCGGCCAGGCGCACGTCGGCATCGGGCTCGCGGTAGTTGCCGGCGCTGTCGCGCTCCACCAGCGGCGCCAGCTTCTGGCGGCTCTGCGGGTTGCTGTCGCTGCCGAGGATGCGGATGGCTTCAAGCCTCGCGTCATGCGCTGCGGGATCGGCCGGCTCGGCCAGCACCAGGTTGGCCCAGATCACGTCCAGGCTGGTGCGCAGTCCGGCATCGGCCTCGTTCTTGCGGGCGGCTTCGACCGCGGCGCGCGAGGCGCTCTCGGGCTGGTCGCGCAGCGTGGCGATGGCCTGCGCGCGCACCGCGATATCGGGCGACTGCAGCAGCAGGCTGCTGGCGGCGCTGTCGACCAGCGCGCGCAGGCTGTTGTTCAGGGTCAGGGATTCGAGCTCGTCGGCTTTCACCGCGACCGGCTTGCCCGTGACAGCATCGACGGTCTTGTCGCCATCCTGGCGCACCATGCCGACCGACGGCGCATATTGCAGCGCGTCGTCCTGCAAGGCCTTCAGGATCGGGCCGGCCTGTTCCGGCGGGGCCTTGGCCAGCGCGGTCAGCGCCGCGGTCTTGGCATCGAAATCGTCTTCGGCCAGCGGCTTCAGGTCGGCCTGCGTCAGCGCCGCGGCCCACGGCGCAGCCGCCAGCAGCAGCGCCGCCAGCAGGGCGCGCAGCCATGGCAGGATGGAAACGGATAAGGGATTGCGCATAGGTGCTGGCGAGTTGCGGAATAAGTGTTTGGGGAGAAGGCAGGTGTCCATGACGAAGCGAGTGCCATCTGGCTGGCAAGCGCCAGCCCTCTCCCCCAGCCCCTCTCCCGCAAGCGGGAGAGGGGAGCCAACCGGCAGCGGGTGGCCCGGCTTACATCACCTTGTCCGGCTTGCCTTCATTACCCGCGATGAACGGGCTCCACGGCTGCGCGCGCACCGCCTTCGGCGTCTTCCACACCACCGAGAACTGGCCGTCGCCCTTCACTTCGCCGATCATCACCGGCTTGTACAAATGGTGGTTCTCGCCCATGGTCAGCGTGAAGCCGTCCGGTGCCTTGAAGGTCTGGCCGTACATGGCGGCGCGCACCTTGTTGGTATCGGTGGTGCCAGCCTTCTTCACGGCCTGCGCCCACATATGGATGCCCACGTAGGTGGCTTCCATCGGGTCGTTGGTCACACGCTTGTCGCCGCCGGGCAGGTTGTTGGCCTTGACCCATGCCGCCCACTGCTTGCGAAAGGCGTCGTTCTCGGGGTTCTTGACCGACATGAAGTAGTTCCATGCGGCCAGGTGGCCCACCAGTGGCTTGGTATCGATGCCGCGCAGTTCCTCCTCACCCACCGAGAACGCCACCACCGGCACGTCCTTGGCCTTCAGCCCGGCGTTGCCAAGTTCCTTGTAGAACGGCACGTTGGAGTCGCCGTTGATGGTGGAGATCACCGCGGTCTTGCCGCCCTGCGAGAACTTCTTGATATTGGCGACGATGGTCTGGTAGTCGCTGTGGCCAAACGGGGTGTAGACCTCTTCGATGTCCTTGTCGGCCACGCCCTTGCTCTTCAGGAACGCGCGCAGGATCTTGTTGGTGGTGCGCGGGTAGACGTAGTCCGTGCCCAGCAGGAAGAAGCGCTTGGCGCCGCCGCCTTCCTTGCTCATCAGGTATTCCACCGCCGGAATGGCCTGCTGGTTGGGCGCTGCACCGGTGTAGAAGACGTTCTTCGACATCTCTTCGCCTTCATACTGCACCGGGTAGAACAGCAGCGAGTTCAGCTCTTCGTAGACCGGCAGCACGGATTTGCGCGACACCGAGGTCCAGCAGCCGAAGGTCACCGCGACCTTGTCCTTGGTGATCAGCTGGCGCGCCTTTTCCGCGAACAGCGGCCAGTTCGAGGCGGGATCCACCACCACCGGCTCCAGCTTGCGCCCCAGCACGCCGCCGCTCTTGTTGATCTCGTCGATGGTCATCAGCGCCACGTCCTTCAGCGACGTCTCCGAAATGGCCATGGTGCCGGACAGCGAGTGCAGGATACCGACCTTGATCGGTTCCTTGGACTGCGCCATGGCCAGCGGGCTGGTACCGATCATTGCCGCGGCGGCTATCGCCGACAGCTTCAGCATGTCACGTCGTTGCATTTGCAGCTCCCGTTTATGGTGTTAGTCAGGGACTACGCTCCCCGGGTGATGCTTCTGCAACTAGCGTGCCATGGAGGCAGGCCGCCTGATACCCACCGCACCCCCGGCAGATGGCGTGCTGGCGCGGCGCGCAGGCGCTGCCGCCGCCCGCGATCGCGCATCCGCACCAGAGCAGTGCGGGCGGCGCACGCACCACTCCCGTGCATCTGCGCAATTCCGTGCGGGCGGCATGCGCAAGGCACCAGGCGATGCGCGTCCCCGCACCAAGGCCGGGCACCACGCCCCAAGGCAGGCGACGGGCAAAAAAAACGGGGCCCCTTGCAGGGCCCCGCTCTCGATGCCAGGACGTTGGTCCTTACATCACCATCATGTTGGCATTCAGGTTGTGCATGATCCACAGCGAACCCGCCACCACGATCACCAGGATCAGCGCCGTGAACAGCAGCGCGATCACGTTGCTGCGCTGCTCGGAGGACGTGTCCAGGTGCAGGAAGTACTTCAGGTGGACCAGGATCTGGACCGCGGCCATGCCGAGGATGATCCAGAGGATGGTGCCCTTGTCCATGCTGCCGTCCATCACGAGCTTGAACGGGATCACGGTCAGGATCACGGCCAGGATGAAGCCGATTGCGTACGACTTGAAGCTGGCGTGGGTGTCATGACCCGCGTGCGAGTCGTGCGAGTCGTGGGCGCCGTGCGCCGCCGGTGCGTTGTGTTGTGCCATCACAGATGTCCCATCAGGTAGACCACGGTAAACACGCCGATCCAGACCACGTCCAGGAAGTGCCAGAACAGCGACAGGCACATCAGGCGCTTGCTCAGGGTCGGGGTGATGCCCTTCTTCGACAGTTGCCACATCAGCACGATCATCCACAGCATGCCGCTGGCGACGTGCAGGCCGTGGGTGCCGACCAGCGTGAAGAACGACGACAGGAAAGCGCTGCGGCCCGGGCCGGCGCCTTCGGCGATCAGGTGATGGAATTCGTTGATTTCCATCGCCATGAACGCCGCGCCCAGCAGGAACGTGACGCCGAGCCACACCTGCACGCGGCTCAGGCTGCGGTTCTGCAGCGAGATCATCGCCATGCCGTACGTGATCGAGGAGAACAGCAGGATGAAGGTCTCCACCAGCACATAGTTGAGCTCGAACAGCTCCTTCGCCGACGGGCCGCCTGCCAGTTCGCCGCGCAGCACGGCGAAGGCCGCGAACAGTCCGGCGAAGATGATGCAGTCGCTCATCAGATAGATCCAGAAGCCATACACCGTATTGGCACTGGTATCGTGGTGCGCATGGTCATGGCCATGCGCGTCGGCTTTGGCCGGTGCGCCGGCCTGCGCGGGGATGCGGTCTAGGACTTGAGTCGACATGGTTCTCAGGCTTGCGAAGCAATGCGCTGCAGATGGCGCGTTTCGATCTGCTCGACCTCGGTGGCCGGCACGTAGTAGTCGATATGGTCGTCGTTGCTGCGGTGGATAAACGCCCACACCATGCCCACCAGGCCAACGATGGCCATCCACCAGATATGCCAGGTCAGGGCAAAGCCGAACACCAGGCTGAAGGCGCCGATGATGAAGCCCGCGCCCGTGTTCTTGGGCATGTGGATCTTCTCGTAGCCTTCGGTCGGCAGCGTCTCGCCACGGGCCTTCATGTCGGAGAACGCGTCCAGGTCACGCACCACCGGGGTGTGCGCGAAGTTGTAGAACGGCGGCGGCGACGAGGTGGCCCACTCCAGGGTACGGCCGCCCCACGGGTCGCCGGTCACGTCGGCCAGCTTCTTGCGGTCGCGGATCGACACCACGATCTGCAGCACCTGGAAGAAGATGCCCAGCGCCACGAACACCACGCCCACGACGGCCAGGTACAGCCACGGCGTCCAGGCCGGGTTGTCGGTGTGGTTCAGGCGGCGGGTCATGCCCATCAGGCCCAGCACGTACAGCGGCATGAAGGCGAAGTAGAAGCCGACCAGCCAGCACCAGAAGGCGCACTTGCCCAGGCGCTCGTTCAGCGTGAAGCCGAACGCCTTCGGCCACCAGTAGGTGATGCCGGCCAGGTAGCCGAACAGCACGCCGCCGATGATCACGTTGTGGAAGTGGGCGATCAGGAACAGGCTGTTGTGCAGCACGAAGTCAGCGGCCGGCACGGCCATCAGCACGCCGGTCATGCCGCCGATCACGAAGGTGATCATGAAGCCCAGCGTCCACAGCACCGGCGAGGTCATCTGGACCCGGCCGCGGTACATGGTGAACAGCCAGTTGAAGATCTTCACCCCGGTCGGGATGGAGATGATCATGGTGGTGATGCCGAAGAACGCGTTGACGTTGGCGCCCGAGCCCATCGTGAAGAAGTGGTGCAGCCACACGATGAACGACAGCACCATGATCGCGGCGGTCGCGTACACCATGCCCTTGTAGCCGAACAGCTTCTTGCCCGAGAACGTGGCGATCACTTCAGAGAAGATGCCGAACGCCGGCAGGATCAGGATGTACACCTCGGGGTGGCCCCAGATCCAGATCAGGTTCACGTACATCATGGCGTTGCCGCCACCGTCGTTCGTGAAGAAGTGGGTACCGACGTAGCGGTCCAGGCCCAGCAGCGCCAGGGTCACGGTCAGCACCGGGAAAGCGGCCACGATCAGCACGTTGGTGCACAGCGCGGTCCAGGTGAACACCGGCATGCGCATCAGCGTCATGCCCGGCGCGCGCATGCGCAGGATCGTCACCAGGAAGTTCACGCCGGTCAGCAAGGTGCCCAGGCCCGAGATCTGCAAGCTCCAGAGGTAGTAGTCCACCCCCACACCCGGGCTGAAGTCCAGTCCCGACAGCGGCGGGTAGGCCAGCCAGCCGGTCTTGGCGAATTCACCGACGCCCAGCGAGACATTGACCAGCATGGCGCCCGACACGAACAGCCAGAACGACAGCGTGTTCAGGAACGGGAACGCCACGTCGCGCGCGCCGATCTGCAGCGGCACGACCAGATTCATCAGGCCGGTCATCAGCGGCATGGCCACGAAGAAGATCATGATCACGCCGTGGGCGGTGAAGATCTGGTCGTAATGCTCGGGCGGCAGCACGCCGGTCGCGCCATTGGTGGCGAGCGCCAGCTGGGTGCGCATCATGACCGCGTCGGCGAAGCCGCGCAGCAGCATGATCAGGGCGACCAGGCAGTACATCACGCCGATCTTCTTGTGGTCGACCGAGGTGAACCACTCGTTCCAGAGGTAGCCCCACTTCTTGAAATAGGTGATCGCGCCTAGCAGCGCGGCACCGCCCAGGGCGACGCCGGCCAGAACGACCATGATGATCGGCTCATGAAACGGAATCGCCGACAAACTCAACTTGCCAAACATCATTGCTCCTAGGATTGCGCGCCCAGCGCCTTCACAGGCGTGGTCATCGACAGCTGCTCTTCACCGAGGGTGTTGCGCGACGTGCAGATCGGGCCGCCCTTGAACCCGTCGGCGGCGAGCGCCGTGCCGCTGTGGTCCATGTACTTGTGCAGGATGTTGTGGAAGAGCTTGTCTTCCACCTTGCCGTAGTACGTGACCGGCTCCTTCTCGCTGGGTTGTGCCAGCGTCTTGTAGCCTTCAACCCCCAGTTCGGTGGACGAGGCGCGAACCTTGGCGACCCACTGGTCGAACTCGTAGTTCGACATGGCGACCGCCTTGAACTTCATGCCCGAGAAGCCGCCGCCGCTGTAGTTGGCGGATACGCCGTCGTAAGAGCCGGCTTCGTTGGCGATCAGGTGGAGCTTGGTCTCCATCCCTGCCATGGCGTACACCTGGCTGCCCAGTTGCGGGATGAAGAACGAATTCATGATCGAATCCGAGGTGATCTTGAAGTTCACCGGGGTGTCGACCGGGAAGGCGATCTGGTTGACCGTGGCGATCTTCAGTTCCGGATAGATGAACAGCCACTTCCAGTTCAGCGCCACCACCTCGACGGTGACGGGCTTCTTGCTGGATTCGAGCGGCTTGTACGGGTCCAGGTCGTGCGAGGACTTCCAGGTGATGATGCCCAGCGCAATGATGATCAGGCAGGGGATCAGCCACACCACCACTTCGATCGCCGTGGAGTGCGACCAGTCCGGCTCATAGCGCGCCGAGGTATTGGACGCGCGGTACTTCCAGGCGAACACCAGCGTGAGCACGATCACCGGCAGCACCACCAGCAGCATGAGCCAGGTTGCAATCAGGATGATGTTCTTGATGTCGACGCCGACCTGCCCTTTCGGGTCGAGCAGCGTCATGTTGCAGCCGGCGAGCAGGAGCAGGCCAAGGCAAGGCAGGAACCGCGTCCAACGCGGCAGTATGGGTTTCTTCATGTCACGACTGGTTTGGTTACACCGCGCTTCGGGCAAAAGCGCGGCTAAACCGCCTGATGCTCGCGCAAGAGGCGTGGGGCTGAGGGAAAACCGGAAGGACGTGTCCTTAGCTGGCGTTGCGGTCGGGCGGCGGATCGAACGCCGGGGGACCATGCGGCCTTGCAACGCCATGAACACGGAAGGACAACTGACTGCGTGCGCTGCAGGCCCTGTAGGACCTTGCCGGCGCTGCGGCACCTGGCCGAAACCGCGAACGGTCCCGGCTCAGTACGGCGGCCGGGTAGCGTTGGAATACGAGGTTTTTGCACTTCCCGACGGACTTGCCTTCATGGCAAGCGCGGTTTTCGGCCGGGGAGCGCAACACGTAAAACATCGTGGGCGCGACTGTACCGCAACGCAACATTAGGGGTAAACCCAACGGCACAGAACACACTGTTCAGCAGAACGGACAATCGACGCACAAATCCGCGAAGCAGCATTTGACCGGCATCAACGTCACAAATCGGTTCCTAAAAATGCAGAAAGCCGCGCATCAGGCGGCCTCCAGGGGTGCGACATGCCTGTGTGGCATATTGTCGCACCGCGTCAAAACTGCGTATCCGTCACCCGTAGCGGCGCGTGATCGACTCGGCGACACAGACCGGACGGTCGCTGCCTTCGCGCTCCACCGTGACTTCCCAGGTCGACTGTGCGCCAACCAGTTCGGGCGACTTCGGCAGCGGATCGAGACGCTCGACCTTCAGCAGCTTGATGCGCGCGCGCAGCTTGCTGCCCACCGGCACGGGTGCCGTGAAGCGCACGCGGTTCAGGCCGTAGTTAACGCCGATCTTCGACGGCATGTGCAGCGCGTTGTGCATGAACTTGGGCAGCAGCGACAGCGTCAGGAAGCCGTGCGCGATCGGGCCGCCATAGGGCGACTCCTTCTTCGCGCGCTCCACGTCGATGTGAATCCACTGGTGGTCGCCGGTGGCATCGGCAAACTGGTTGACCTGCTGCTGGGTCACCTCGATCCAGTCGCTGACCGCGACCTCCTGGCCCTGCAGGCCTTCCAGTTCTTCCAGCGATGCGATGGTACGCATGTCGATAGTCTCCTCTTGACGATAAAGTGTTCTTAAGCGGGGCGGCGGCCGTACATGCCCATGCCCTTGACGGTGCAGACCAGTTCGCCGCGCTGGTTGGTGGCTTCCCACTGGGTGTGGACCACGCCGCGGTCCGGCTTGGACTGCGACGGCCGGGTATCGAGCACATTCAGCACGACGGTGAGCGTGTCGCCGGCGTAGACGGGCTTGAGCCAGCGGATCTCGTCCACGCCAGGCGAGCCCATGCTGGCCGACTTGCCGGTGGTGCTCAGCACCAGCAGCCGCATCATGATCGAGCACGTCATCCAGCCGCTCGAGATCACGCCGCCATAGATGCTCCTGGCAGCGGCTTCCTTGTCGATATGGAACGGCTGCGGATCGTACTGGCGGGCAAAGGCCAGGATCTCTTCCTCGGTGACGAGGTACGAACCCAGTTCGCGGCGGCTGCCGACTTCAAAGTCCTCGAAATACAGCATCGGTTGTCTCTCTGTAGTGATTGGCGCCATGGCACCAAGTTTGCTCAGGCAATGATCGCATGGCCGCCGGGGGCCGGCGTCCGTATTTGCCGAACCCGCCCCTAACGGTCCCCAAAGAAAAAAACCGCGCCTGGACTACAGCGCGGTTTTGATTGGACTGGCAGGATCAGGCAGCTTCCTGGAACCCCGGCTGGGCGGCGAACCTGCCCAGGTGGTGATCCACGTCGCCGAAGGTGGTGTTGATCAGCGTCAGCCGCTTGAACATGTGCGCGGCCGGCAGTTCGTTGGTCACGCCCATGCCGCCGTGGATCTGCACTGCCTCCTGGCCAACCGTGCGCGCTGCCTGCCCCACGCGCGCCTTGGCGGCGGAGACATAGCGGCGGCGCTCTTCCGGCGTTACTTCTTCGAAGCGTGCCGCGGCCAGCAGCGTGATCGAGCGCGACTGCTCGGCGTGGATGAACATCTCCACCATGCGGTGCTGCAGCGCCTGGAAGCGCGCGATCGGCACGCCGAACTGCTGGCGCGTCTTGGCGTATTCCAGCGTGGCGGCATTGAGCGTATCCATCACGCCCACGGCCTCGGCGCACAGCAGCACGGCAGCGTAGTCGGCCACTTGCTCGATCACCGGGAAGGCCTTGCCGGCTTCGCCCAGCAGTTGCGCGGGGGCATCCTGGAAGGTGATGTCGGCCGCGCGCAGGTTGTCGATGGTGCGGTAGTCCTTGATGCTGACGCCGGCGCCCCTGGCATCCACCAGGAACAGCGAGATGCCGTCCTGGTCGGCTTCGGCACCGCTGCTGCGGGCCGACACGATCAGCTTGTCGGCCTGGCCGCCGTGCAGCACCACGGTCTTGCGGCCGTTGAGCTTGCCGTCGCGGGCGGTGACGCGCACGTTGTTCAGTTCATAGCGCGCCTGCGGCTCGTTGAAGGCCACGGTCAGCTTCAGTTCGCCGCCGGCGACCTGTTCCAGCAGTGCATCCTGGCCACCGGCCAGGCCCAGGGCGTAGGCGCCCACCACCGTGGCCAGGTACGGCTCCACGATCAGGCCTCGGCCCAGCTCCTGCTGCACCACCATCATGTCCAGGGCCTTGCCCGCGAAACCGCCCTGCGCTTCCGGCACCGGCAGCGCGGTCAGGCCAAGCTCGACCAGCGAGCCCCAGGCGGCGTCGCCATAGCCGGCGGCGCTTTCGTAGTTCTGCTTGCGGGACTCGAAGCCGTAGTCCTTGTCGATGAAACGGCGGACGGCGTCGGCCAGCTGCTTCTGTTCGTCGCTGAGATTGAAGTTCATGTTGCGTGTCTCCTCACAGCCCCAGAATCATCTGGCTGATGATGTTCTTCTGAATTTCGTTGGACCCGCCATAGATGGAGGTCTTGCGATAGTTGAAGTAGTACGCGGCCAGCGGCGCGGCGTCGTCGTAGCCGGTCACGGCGTGCTCGGTCTCGCACTCCAGGTAGGCGGTGTCGAACGGCTGCGCGTACGGGCCGACGGCCTCGACCATCAGCTCGGTCAGCAGCTGCTGGATCTCGGTGCCCTTGATCTTGAGCATCGAGGCCTCGGGGCCGGGGCCCTTGCCTGCCGCTTCGCTCGAGACCACGCGCAGCACGGTGATTTCCAGCGCCATCAGCTCGATTTCCAGCGCGGCCACCTTGGCGCCGAACACCGGGTCTTCCAGCAGCGGCTTGCCGTTCTTCTGCTGCTGGCGCGCCACGCGCTTGAGGAAGCCCAGCTCGCGCTTGGAGTTGCCCACGCGGGCGATCCCGGTGCGCTCGTGGCCCAGCAGGTACTTGGCGTAGGTCCAGCCCTTGTTCTCTTCGCCGACGCGGTTCTCGACCGGCACCTCGACGTTGTCGAAGAAGACTTCGTTCACCTCATGCTCTTCGTCGAGCATGATGATCGGGCGCACGGTGATGCCCGGGGTCTTCATGTCGATCAGCAGGAACGAGATGCCCTCCTGCTTCTTGGCTTCGGGGTCGGTGCGCACCAGGCAGAAGATCATGTCGGCGTGCTGGCCGAGCGTGGTCCAGGTCTTCTGGCCGTTGACGATGTAGTGCTTGCCGTCCGAAGTCAGCTCGGCACGGGTCTTCAGCGAGGCCAGGTCCGAGCCCGAGCCCGGCTCCGAATAGCCCTGGCACCACCAGTCGGTGCAGTCCAGGATGCGCGGCAGGTAGTACGACTTTTGCTCTTCGCTGCCGTACTTCATGATCACCGGCGCGACCATCGCCACACCGAACGGCAGCACGCCGGGCGCGCCGACGCGGGCGTTCTCTTCATCCCAGATATGGCGCTGGGTGGCGTTCCAGCCGGTGCCGCCGTACTGGACGGGCCAGTGCGGTGCCGACCAGCCCTTGCCGGCCAGGGTCTTGTGCCAGCGCACCAGGTCGTCGCGGTTCGGACGGCGGTGGTTGAGAATCTTGCTGCGGATGTCCGCCGGCAAGTTGGCTTCGAGCCAGCTACGCACTTCCTCGCGGAAGGCGTTGTCGGACGCCGAGTAGTTGAGATCCATGCCCGTCTCCAGTGGTGCCGGCTTGGCGTGGGGCCGCCGGCGGTTTGTTCTGCCTGCACGTCAAGCGCCGACAGCAAACGGGCACAAGACGCAATTCAGTGAGCCGTCTGCTTCAGCGCATCCGGCACCACGAGCGGGAAAGTCTCGATGCCCTCTTCGGCCAGCGCCTGCACCTCCTCCGCCGAGGCCGAACCGCGAATGCCGCGTTCCGGCGCCTCGTCATAGTGCATGCGCCTTGCCTCTTCGGCAAAGCGATCGCCAACATCCTCGGTCTGTGCCAGCACCTGCTTCACTGCCTTCATATAGAGCGCTTGCAGTGTCTCCGGTGCGGCAGCCGGCTGCGCCGGCCTGGCGCTGCCTTCGCGCGCGGTCGCGCCCGACAGGTTCAGGCGCGGCGCGCTGGGCAGCCGCGTCACGGCGTGGTCGCCACAGACCGGGCATTGGACGAGGTCACGCGAGATTTGCGACTGCGCATCTTCTTCCGAGGCAAACCAGCCCTCGAAACCATGGTCATGCGCGCAGCGCAGGTCGAGCACCTTCATGATCTTTCCAGCCCGTCAAAAGCTATATTATCCGCGAATCGAAATTTTGTGAACGGTCGTGCTAAATTTTTTAGAACGACCGTTCGGGAACAACCGCATGGCGCAGAATCCACGCGGCTCACTACTCACTATACGGCGTAATGCGGCAGCGGCTGTTCGCCCGGTTGCCAGGCACCCGAGATCACTTTTTCCAGCCAGAATGCGCCGATGATGGTCTTTACATCGGTGATGCGGCCGCTGCGGACCCAATCGATCACCTGCCCCACCGGCGTGATGAAGGTCTCGATGAACTCGCCGTCGTCGAGCTGCGCCTCGCCATGCGTCAGGTCGCGCGCCAGGAAGATGTCGATGAACTCGGTGGAATACGAGATAACCGGGTGGATGCGCGTCAGGTAGTCCCAGCGCGCCGCGCTGTAGCCGGTCTCCTCCAGCAGTTCGCGTTCGCCGCAGCGCTGCGCGCCCTCTTCCGGATCAAGCTTGCCGGCGGGGAATTCCAGCATCACTTCGCCGATCGGATAGCGGAACTGGCGCTCCATCAGCACGGTGCCGTCGCTGAACAGCGGGATCATCATCACCGCGCCCGGATGGACCACGTACTCGCGCCCGGTCTGCTTGCCGTCCGGCAGCCTGACGATATCTTGCTTGAGGGTGAGGAACTTGCCGCGATGGACCGTGGCCGAGGCGACGCACACTTCCTTCAGTGCGTCGTCGTTCCCGGCGGGTTCAGCGGTAGGCGGGGTGCCGCGTTGGATCTTGTCGGTCATGGACGCTCCGGATCAGGCAGGGCCCGGCGCCGACAAGACCGGCTTCAGGCCGTGCGGTGTTTGACGAGGTATTGCCAGGTGAAGCCCGGGAAGGCAAACACCAGCATCATGCACGCGGTAATGGCATAAAACTGCCAGCCCTGCGGGAAGGCGTTGCCAAGGCTGGCCTCCACCGCAAAGCCGGCGGCGCCCGCCACCGCGAACCATACGATCAGTTCCAGCAGGCGCAGCCACAGCGGCTTGCGCGCCCGCCGCAGCGGGATCAGCACGAACAGGCGCTGGTTCACAAACGGCAGGTTCGCACTGATCAGTGCCAGCAGGATGACAAACCAGCCGCTTGCGGATGCGCTCATGGCATGTGGCGGATCAGGAACCCAGGGTCGAGCGGATGGCCTGGTAGCACAGGTTCATCAGCGCGGCCGGGAAAATACCCAGCAGGATCACCGCGGCGCCGTTCACGCTCAGCATCGAGCGCAGGCCAAAGGTTGCTTCCAGCTCTTCTTCAGCAGCGGGCGCATCGAAGTACATCAGCTTGACGATACGCAGGTAATAGAACGCGCCGATCAGCGAGAACAGCACGGCCACCACGGCCAGCCAGGTCATGCCCGACTTGACCACCGCATCCAGCACGGCCAGCTTGGCATAGAAGCCCACGGTCGGCGGAATGCCGGCCAGCGAGAACATCATCACCAGCATCAGGAACGCGAACCACGGGTTGCGGCGCGACATGCCCCTCAGGTCTTCCAGGGTCTCGGCCTCGAAACCCTTGTTCGTGCGCAGCAGGATGATGCCGAAAGTGCCCAGCGTGGTCAGCAGGTAGGTCACCGAGTAGAACATCGCCGAGCTGTACGCATCGGCGGCGCCGTCAGCCTTGTTGGCGACCACGCCCGACAGCAGGCCCAGCAGCACGAAGCCCATGTGCGAGATGGTCGAGTACGCCAGCATCCGCTTCAGGTTGCTCTGCACGATGGCGGTCAGGTTGCCGATGGCCAGCGAGATGATCGACAGCACCACCAGCATCATCTGCCAGTCATTGGCCAGCGGCAGCAGGCCTTCCACCAGCACGCGGATAAACAGCGCAAAAGCAGCAACCTTCGGGCCGCCGGCGATCAGCAGCGTCACCGCGGTCGGCGAACCCTGGTAGATGTCCGGGATCCACATGTGGAACGGCGCGGCACCCAGCTTGAACGACAGGCCGGCGACGATAAAGACCACGCCAAAGGCCAGCATGGTGGTGTTGACGCGGCCCGACTCGACCACGCGGAACACTTCGCCCAGGTTCAGCGAACCGGTGGCGCCATACATCATCGAGATGCCGTACAGCAGGAAGCCCGAAGCCAGCGCGCCCAGCACGAAGTACTTCATCGCCGATTCCGAAGTCACGCGCGATTCGCGGCGCAGTGCCACCAGTGCGTACGACGACAGCGACAGCAGCTCCAGGCCCAGGTACAGGGTCAGGAAGTTGTTGCCGGTGATCATCACGATCTGGCCGCCCAGCGTGAACAGCGCGAGCTGGTAGAACTCGCCGGCAAACATGTCGCGATCCGCCAGATAGCGGCGCGTGTAGACCAGTGTCACGAACAGGCCGGCAGAGCAGAACGCGGACAGCACGTTTGCCATCGGATCGATCACGACCAGGTTGGCGAACGCGTAGTGCGTCTCGCCGGCGGCGGCATTCAGGCCGAACCAGACGGTCAGCGCCAGCGTGGCCAGCAGCGACAGCGGATATGCCACGCTTTGCTTGCCCTTGCCACGTGCAAGGTCGATCCAGTTGACCGCGCCGATGGCGATCGCCAGGAAAATAATCGGCGCCACGGGGCCGAGTGTCGAGGACGTTTGCATGTTGATTTCTCTCCCCGATTACAGCTTGGACTGTGCCGCGTGGGACAGCAGGTTCACCACGGACGCGTGCATCACGTCGGTAAAGGGCTTCGGGTGCAGGCCCATGTACAGCGTCATGATGGCCAGCAGGCCGAGCATGACGAACTCACGCTTGTTCAGGTCGACCAGCTCGCGCACGTGCTGGTGGACGATGTCGCCGAAGATCACGCGCTTGACCATCCACAGCGAGTAGGCGGCGCCGAAGATCAGGGCGGTGGCGGCCAGCAGGCCGATCCAGAAGTCGAACTTGACCGCGCCCAGGATCACCATGAATTCGCCGACGAAGCCCGAGGTGGCCGGCAGGCCGCAGTTGGCCATCGCGAAGAACACTGCCAGCGCGGCGAACTTGGGCATAGTGTTGACCACGCCGCCGTAGTCGGCGATCTGGCGCGAGTGCACGCGGTCGTACAGCACGCCGATGCAAAGGAACATCGCGCCGGAGATAAAGCCGTGCGAGATCATCTGCACGATGCCGCCTTCCACGCCGATGTCGCTGAAGATGAAGAAGCCCAGCGTGACGAAGCCCATGTGGGCGATCGACGAGTACGCCACCAGCTTCTTCATGTCGGCCTGCACCAGGGCCACCAGGCCGATGTAGATCACCGCGATCAGCGAGATGGTGATGATGAACGGGGCCAGGTAGTGGCTGGCGTCAGGCGCGATCGGCAGCGAGAACCGCAGGAAACCGTAGGCGCCCAGCTTCAGCATGATGGCGGCCAGCACCACCGAACCGCCGGTCGGCGCTTCCACGTGGGCGTCGGGCAGCCAGGTGTGCACCGGCCACATCGGCACCTTGACCGCGAAGGCGACGAAGAAGGCAATGAACAGCGCGATCTGCTCGTTCATCGACAGCTTGGCCTGGTGCCATTGCAGGATGTCGAAGGTACCGGTCTTGTTGTACAGGTACAGCAGCGCGATCAGCGTCAGCAGCGAGCCCGCCAGCGTGTACAGGAAGAACTTGAACGCGGCATAGACGCGGTTCGGGCCGCCCCAGACACCGATGATGATGTACATCGGGATCAGCGTGGCTTCGAAGAACACGTAGAACAGCATGCCGTCCAGCGTGCAGAACACGCCGACCATCAGGCCCGACAGGATCAGGAACGAGGCCATGTATTCGGCCACACGCTCGGTGATCACTTCCCAGGCCGAGATCACCACGATCACCGTGATGAAGGCGGTCAGCACCACGAACCACATCGAGATGCCGTCAACACCCAGCAGGTAGTTGATATTGAAGCGTTCGATCCAGCTCGCCTTTTCGACGAACTGCATGGCCGCGCTGGCGCGGTCGAAGCCGAAGACCAGCGGCAGCGTGACGACAAAGCTGGCGATCGAGCCGAACAGCGACATCCACCGGACAAAGCCAGGGCTGCGGTCCGAGCCGAAGGCCAGGATCAGCAGGCCGAAAAAGACAGGCAGCCAGATTGAGAAAGACAGAACCATTTCTATGTTTTCCTTACTTGGTGCCTATCACTTGGTGCCGATCACGCCCGTGACCGTCAGCGTCAGCAGCACCAGCATGCCGACGATCATCGCGAACGCGTAGTGGTAGATATAGCCCGACTGCAGGTAGCGGCTTGCCGAAGCAAACGAAGCCACCAGGCGCGCCGCGCCGTTGACGAACAGGCCGTCGATCACGCTCTGGTCGCCGCCCTTCCACAGGCCGGTACCGAGCAGGCGTGCGCCGCGGGCGAACACGGCCTGGTTGATGGCGTCCATGTAGTACTTGTTGTCCAGCAGCTTGTAGAGACCCGAGAAGCGGTTCGCGATGGCTTCAGGGATATCCGGGCGCTTCATATAGAAGAACCAGGACAGCACCACACCGGCGACGGCCAGCCACAGCACGGGCGTGGTCAGCGAGTGGATCGCCATTGCCACCCAGCCGTGGAACGCTTCCTTGAGCTCGGCCATGGCGTGGTGGTTCTCGCCGACGAAGATCACATCCTTGAACGCGATGCCGTTCTTGAAGAAGTTGCCGAACAGCATCGGCTCGATCGCGATCGCACCGACGATCACCGACGGGATCGCCAGCAGCACCAGCGGCAGCGTCACCACCCACGGCGACTCGTGCGGCTTCTCGCCGGCGGCCAGGCCATGGTGGTGGTCGTGCGAGACCTCTTCGTCCTCATGGTCGCCTTCATGATGCTGGTGGGCATGGTTCTGGCCCCAGCGCTCCTTGCCATGGAAGACCAGGAAGTACATGCGGAACGAGTAGAACGCGGTGACGAACACGCCCGCCAGCACGGCGAAGTAGGCAAAGCCCGAACCGGCGATATGCGACTCGGCCACGGCCTCGATGATCGAGTCCTTGGAGTAGAAGCCCGCGAAGAACGGCGTGCCGATCAGCGCCAGCGAACCCACCAGCGAGGTGATCCAGGTGAGCGGCATGTACTTGCGCAGGCCGCCCATGTTGCGGATGTCCTGGTCGTGGTGCATGCCGATGATGACCGAGCCCGCGCCCAGGAACAGCAGTGCCTTGAAGAACGCGTGCGTCATCAGGTGGAACACGGCCACCGAGTATGCCGAAGCGCCCAGCGCCACGGTCATGTAGCCCAGCTGCGACAGGGTCGAGTAAGCGACCACGCGCTTGATGTCATTCTGGATGATGCCCAGGAAGCCCATGAACAGCGCCGTGATGGCACCGATCACCAGCACGAAGGACAGCGCCGTATCCGACAGCTCGAACAGCGGCGACATGCGTGCCACCATGAAGATGCCGGCGGTCACCATCGTTGCCGCGTGGATCAGCGCCGAGATCGGGGTCGGGCCTTCCATCGAGTCAGGCAGCCAGACGTGCAGCGGGAACTGCGCCGACTTGCCCATCGCGCCGATGAACAGGCAGATGCAGGCCACGGTGATCATGAGCCAGTCGGTGCCCGGGAAGATCACGGTCGCCAGCTGGTCGCGCGCGGCGAACACTTCGGTGTAGTTCATGCTGCCGGCATAGGCCAGCAGCAGGCCGATGCCCAGGATAAAGCCGAAGTCGCCGACGCGGTTGACCAGGAACGCCTTCAGGTTGGCGAAGATCGCCGTCGGGCGGGTGTACCAGAAGCCGATCAGCAGGTACGACACCAGGCCCACCGCTTCCCAGCCGAAGAACAGCTGCAGGAAGTTGTTGCTCATCACCAGCATCAGCATCGAGAAGGTGAACAGCGAGATGTAGGCGAAGAAGCGGTTGTAGCCGGGGTCCCCGTCCATGTAGCCGACGGTGTAGATGTGCACCATCAGCGAGACAAAGGTAACCACCACCATCATCATCGCGGTCAGCGAGTCGACCAGGAAGCCGACCTCCATCTTCAGGCTGCCGATGGCCATCCACTCATAGACGGTGCCGTTGTAGCCGGCGCCGTTCATGACGTCGAGCAGCACCATCACCGACAGCACGCAGGCAATGGCCACGCCCAGAATCGTCGAGGTGTGGGCCACCATCCGGCCGCCGCGCGACTCCGAGGAAAACAGGTCAAAGAACTTGGTACCGAACAGGCCGGCGATCGCGGAGCCGACTAGCGGCGCCAGCGGGATCGCAAGCAGCAGGTTGGGGTTGAGCGTGGTTGCCATAGGACGCTTAGTGGTGTGCGGTCGGTGAGTCTTGGGTATCTGCGTAGTGCGCCACGGATCAGCCCTTGAGGGTGTCCATGTCGTCCACGTTGATCGTATCCAGGTTGCGGAACAGCACAACCAGGATGGCGAGACCGATTGCCGACTCGGCGGCGGCCACCGTGAGGATGAAGAAAACGAAAACCTGACCAGCCAGGTCGCCCAGGTAATGCGAGAAGGCGACGAAGTTGATGTTCACCGCAAGCAGCATCAGTTCGATCGCCATCAGCAGCACGATCACGTTCTTGCGGTTCAGGAAGATGCCGACGATGCTGATCGCAAACAGGATCGCACCGAGCACGAGGAAATGAGCGAGAGAGAGCACAGCGATTTCTCCGGGCTTTAGTTCTTATTGGCGGCAGCCGCGGCTTCCGTCTGCTGGGTCTGGCCTTCGGACTGCATCGGCACCAGGCGCACGCGCTCGTCGCGGCGGGTGCGCAGCTGCGCCGACACGTCCTGGGCCTTGACGTCCTTGCGGCGGCGCAGGGTCAGCGCCACGGCGGCGATGATCGCCACCAGCAGGATGATGCCGGCCACTTCGAAGGCGTAGATATAGTCGGTGTAGATCAGCTTGCCGAGCGCTGCGGTGTTCGAGTAGCCCGGGTCCTGCGAACCGTTGGTGGCCACCGGCGTGGTGGTGCCGATAAAGTTGCGCACCAGCACGATCGCCATCTCGGCGATGATCAGCGCGCCCACCACCGAGGCCATCGGCACGTAGGTCCAGAAGTCCCGCCGCAGGTGCTCGATGTCGATGTCGATCATCATCACCACGAACAGGAACAGCACCATCACCGCGCCGACATAGACCAGCACCAGCAGGATGGCGAGGAATTCCGCCTTGAGCAGCATCCAGATCGCCGCCGCCGTGAAGAACGACAGCACGAGGAACAGTGCGGAATGCACCGGGTTCTTCGCAGTGATGACTTTCAGTGCGGAGAGCACCAGCACCAGCGCAAAGACGTAGAAGATGGTGGTCGTGAGTTCCATGGTCCCTATCGGATCCTCTCTGGGCCGTCCGGCACAAGCCACCCCCTCGGGTGGCCCGCTCCTGCGGCATCCTTGCATTGGCCCCTTGCATTGCAGGGACCGCATTCAATTCGGTGGCGGCGGCTGCCAGGTCTGCTGCTTGCGGCAGCCGCGAACCGGTCGTTACTTCTGTCGCTGCTTCGGCTTAGCGATACTTTGCGTCGGCAGCCTTCGCTGCGGCGATCTGCGGCTCGTAGCGGTCGCCCACTGCCAGCAGCATGTCCTTGGTGAAGTACAGGTCGCCGCGCTTCTCGCCGTGGTACTCCAGGATCTGCGTTTCCACGATGGCGTCGACCGGGCAGGCCTCTTCGCAGAAACCGCAGAAGATGCACTTGGTCAGGTCGATGTCATAGCGGGTCGTGCGGCGCGTGCCGTCGGCGCGCGCGTCGGACTCGATCGTGATGGCCAGCGCCGGGCACACCGCCTCGCACAGCTTGCAGGCGATGCAGCGCTCTTCCCCGTTGGGGTAGCGGCGCAGCGCGTGCAGACCACGGAAGCGCGGCGAGATCGGCGTTTTCTCTTCCGGGAACTGGACGGTGATCTTGCGCGCGAAGAGATAGCGGCCGGTCAGGGCCATGCCCTTGAAGAGTTCCTTCAGGAGCAGGCTGTTGAAGAAGTCCTTGATGGCGAGCAGCATGATGCTTCCTAGTATTTCCACACGGCGCGCGCCCCGGCGCGCACCGTCGTTTGGCCGTTCAGTGCCAGATGTTCCAGGGCGACTTGATCCAGATCGCCACGATGATCAGCCACGCCACCGTCAGGGGGATGAACACCTTCCAGCCCAGGCGCATGATCTGGTCATAGCGGTAGCGCGGGAACGAGGCACGGATCCAGATGAAGACGGACAGCAGCAGGAATACCTTGATCACCAGCCAGAAGAAGCCCGGGATCGCGTTGGTCAGCACGCTGTCGATCGGGGGCGCCCAGCCGCCCAGGAACATCAGCGCGGTCATCGTCGAGATGATGATCATGTTGATGTACTCGGCCAGGAAGAACAGCGCGAAGCCCATGCCCGAATACTCGATCATGTGGCCGGCCACGATTTCCGACTCGCCTTCCACCACGTCGAACGGGTGGCGGTTGGTTTCGGCCACGCCCGAGATGAAGTAGACGCCGAACATCGGCAGCAGCGGCAGCCAGTTCCACGACAGGATGTTGATGCCCATGTCGGCAAAGTAGCCGGTGTTCTGGCCGTTGACGATGGCCGACAGGTTCAGGCTGCCGGCAACCATCAGCACCGTCACCAGCGCAAAGCCCATGGCGATTTCATACGACACCATCTGGGCCGCGGCACGCATGGCGCCGATGAAGGCGTACTTGGAGTTCGAGGCCCAGCCTGCCAGGATCACGCCGTACACGCCCACCGAGCTGATCGCCATCACGTACAGCAGACCGGCGTTCACATCCGCCAGCACCACTTCAGCCTGGAACGGAATCACGGCCCAGACCGCCACGGCGGGCATCAGCACCATCAGCGGGGCAATCAGGTACATGCCCCGGCTGACCTGCGTGGGCATCATGACTTCCTTGAGCAGCAGCTTCAGCACGTCGGCAATCGGCTGCAGCAGGCCCAGCGGACCCACGCGGTTCGGGCCGATACGGACGTGCATCCAGCCGATCAGCTTGCGCTCCCACAGGATCAGGTAAGCCACGCACAGCAGCAGCGGCACCACGATGATCACGGCGCGAATCAGGATCCACAGCGGCGTCCAGTAGGCACCCAGCAGACCCTGTCCTTGCGAGGTAATCCAGTCAATCATGTCTTGTTCTCGCTCTTGTTCTTACGCCGTGGCCACGGTGCCGGTGGCCGGCGCCAGGTCAATGGCCTTCTCTACGGTGACCGTGCCGTACATCGCGCCCAGGCTCATGGCCGCCGGCGTCGCCGCCGGCACGCGCACGGTGTTGGCCGGGAGCGTGGCTTCGAGCACGGCCGGCAGCACCACGCTGCCCTGCCCTTGCGTGACCCGCACCGGATCGCCGGACTGGATGCCAAGGCTGGCGAACAGGTCGGCCGGCAGCGCGATCTGCATGGCGCGGCGCGCGGCAGCGCTCAGCTGCAGCGACTCGGCGCGGCGCACGATCGGATCGGCGTGGTAGATCGGCACATCGGCAATGCGTTCGATGCCGTTGGCGGCAGCGGCGGCCACGCGGATCGGCGCGTCGGTGGCGTTGTCCAGCTGCGCGTCGACCGGGGCCGACAGCACTTCGGCACGCACCGATTCGGCGGTTTCGTAGTCGAAGCCGGCCACGTCCAGCAGGTTGCCCAGCACGCGCAGCACCTTCCAGCCCGGACGCGATTCGCCCAGCGCGCGCACCACGCCGTTGAAGCTCTGCGGCTTGCCTTCGCAGTTGACGAAGGTGCCGGCGGTTTCCGTGAACGGCGTCACCGGCAGGATCACGTCGGCGTACTGCATGGCCGCTTCCGAACGGAACGGCGACAGCACCACCACCGTGCCGGCCTGGGCCAGCGCGGCCAGCGCCTTGCACGGGTCGGCGGCGTCGAACTCGGGTTCGGTGTTCAGCAGGATGTAGGCCTTGCGCGGCGTGTCCAGCATCGCCTGCGCATTGGCGCCGCCCTGCCTGGGCAGCGCGCCGGCGACATAGCCGCCGACGGTATTGGCGGCTTCGGTCAGGAAGCCCAGCGTCGCACCGGTTTCGGTGGCGATCCACTGTGCCAGCGCGTGCAGCGCCGAGAACTGCGGATGGCGCACGGCCTCGTTGCCGAGGAACACCGCACGGCGCTCGCCCGACAGCAGCGCTTCCGCCACCTTGCCAGCGGCTTCGCCACCGTCGAAACCTTCAGTGCCGGCCGGGGCAGCGACGCCCTTGGCGGCAGCCACGGCACGGGCCACGCCGGCGAGCGCCGCGGTCCAGCCGGACGGCGCCACGTCGATGCGGGCGGCCAGCGGCATCAGCAGGTCTTCACCGCCGGCACCCAGCACCGCCACGCGGGCACCCTTCTTGGTGGCCTGGCGCAGGCGCGAGGCCAGCAGCGGATGATCCTTGCGCAGCGACGAGCCGATCACCAGCACGCGTTGCAGGGTGGTCACGTCGGCCACCGGCATGCCCAGCCACGGCGCGCCCTTCAGTGCCGCCGAGAAGTCGGTCTGGCGCAGGCGGAAGTCGACATTGTCGCTGCCCAGGCCGCGCATCAGCTTGCCCAGCAGGAACAGCTCTTCCAGCGTGCTGTGCGGGCTGGCCAGCGCGGCGATCTGGTCGGCGCCATGATCGCGCTTGATGCTGGCGAGGCCGTTGGCCACATATTCCAGCGCGGTCTGCCAGTCGGTTTCCATCCATTCGCCGCCCTGCTTCAGCAGCGGGCGGGTCAGGCGGTCGGCGCTGTTCAGGCCTTCATACGAGAAGCGGTCCTTGTCGGAGATCCAGCACTCGTTGATGTCTTCGTTTTCCAGCGGCAGCACGCGCATCACGCGCTGGTTCTTGGTCTGCACCACCAGGTTAGCGCCCAGGCCGTCGTGCGGCGACACCGACTTGCGGCGTGCCAGTTCCCAGGTACGGGCCGAGTAGCGGAACGGCTTGCTGGTCAGCGCGCCGACCGGGCACAGGTCGATCATGTTGCCCGACAGTTCCGAGTCGACGGTCTTGCCGACGAAGGTGGTGATTTCCGAATGCTCGCCGCGGCCCAGCATGCCCAGCTCCATCACGCCGGCCACTTCCTGGCCGAAGCGCACGCAGCGGGTGCAGTGGATGCAGCGGGTCATCTCCTCCATGGAGATCAGCGGGCCCACGTTCTTGTGGAACACCACGCGCTTCTCTTCCTTGTAGCGCGACTCCGAGGCACCGTAGCCCACGGCCAGGTCCTGCAGCTGGCATTCGCCGCCCTGATCGCAGATCGGGCAGTCGAGCGGGTGGTTGATCAGCAGGAATTCCATCACGGACTTCTGCGCCTTGACCGCCTTCTCCGAATTGGTGAAGACCTTCATGCCGGGGGTCACCGGCGTGGCGCAGGCAGGCAGCGCCTTCGGGGCCTTTTCGACCTCGACCAGGCACATGCGGCAGTTGGCCGCGATGGACAGTTTGCGGTGGTAGCAGAAGTGCGGGATGTAGGTGCCCAGCTTGCGGGCTGCTTCCATCACCAGGCTGCCTTCAGCAACCTCAACCTTCTTGCCGTCGATCTCTAGTTCAACCATGTTCTGCCACGCTTAGATGTAGGCCGGAACCATGCACTGCTTGTGTTCGACGTGATATTCGAACTCTTTCCAGTAGTGCTTGAGCATGCCGCGGACCGGCATCGCCGCGGCATCGCCGAGCGCGCAGATGGTGCGGCCCATGATGTTTTCCGCGACGTTGTTGAGCAGGTCCAGGTCTTCCTGGCGCCCCTCTCCGTGTTCGATGCGATTGACCATGCGGTAGAGCCAGCCGGTGCCTTCACGGCACGGCGTGCACTGGCCGCACGATTCCTCAAAATAGAAGTACGACAGGCGCAGCAGCGAGCGGACCATGCAGCGCGTCTCGTCCATCACGATCACAGCGCCCGAGCCCAGCATCGAGCCGGCCTTGGCGATCGAGTCGTAGTCCATGTCGGACGCCATCATCAGGTCGCCCGGCACCACCGGCGCGGACGAACCGCCCGGGATCACCGCCTTGATGCGCTTGCCGCCGCGCATGCCGCCGGCGAGCTCCAGCAGCTTGGCGAACGGCGTTCCCAGCGGGATCTCGTAATTGCCGGGACGTTCGACGTCACCCGAGATCGAGAAGATCTTGGTGCCGCCGTTGTTCGGCTTGCCCAGCTTCAGGTAGTTCTCGGGGCCGACGGCCAGCAGGAACGGCACCGCGGCAAACGTTTCCGTGTTGTTGATGGTGGTCGGCTTGCCGTACAGGCCAAAGCTGGCCGGGAAAGGCGGCTTGAAACGCGGCTGGCCCTTCTTGCCTTCCAGCGATTCGAGCAGCGCGGTTTCCTCGCCGCAGATATAGGCGCCGTAGCCGTGGTGCGCGTGCAGCTGGAAATCGAAGCCCGAACCCAGGATGTTGTCGCCCAGGAAGCCGGCAGCGCGCGCCTCTTCGAGCGCTTCCTCGAAGATCTTGTACTCGTTCCAGATCTCGCCGTGGATATAGTTGTAGCCCACGGTGATGCCCATCGCATACGCGCCGATGGCCATGCCTTCGATCAGCGAGTGCGGGTTGTAGCGGATGATGTCGCGGTCCTTGAACGTGCCGGGCTCGCCTTCATCGGTGTTGCAGACCAGGTATTTCTGCCCCGGAAACGTGCGCGGCATGAAGCTCCACTTCAGGCCGGTCGGGAAGCCCGCACCGCCGCGGCCCCGCAGGCCCGAGGCCTTGACGTCGGCGATCACCTGCTCGGGCGGGATCTTCTCGGTCAGAATGCGCTTCAGTTGCTGGTAGCCGCCACGCTTGACGTAGTCTTCCAGGTGCCAATTCTTGCCGTCCAGGCCGGCCAGGATCAGCGGCTGGATATGGCGGTCGTGCAGACTGGTCATGTTACTTGCCCCCCTTGGCAGCTTCGGCTTTCAGCTCGTCGACGAGCGCGTCGAGCTTGTCGTCGCTCATGAAGCTGCACATGCGGGTGTTGTTGACGATCATCACCGGCGCGTCGCCGCAAGCGCCCATGCACTCGCCCTCTTTCAGGGTGAAGCAGCCGTCAGCGGTGGTCTCGTTGTAATCGATCCCGAGCTTGCGCTTCAGGTACTCGCCGGCCCGCTCGCCGCCCGACAGGGCGCACGGCAGGTTGGTGCAGACGGCGAGCTTGAATTTGCCCACCGGCTTGGTGTCATACATGTTGTAGAAGGTCGCCACCTCTTCCACCCACACGGGCGGCATCTCGAGATAGCTGGCGACGAACTGCATGACTTCGGGGGAAACCCAGCCCACCTCGCCCTGCGCCACGGCAAGCGCCGCCATCACGGCCGACTGCTTCTGGTCGGCCGGATACTTCGCGATCGCGCGATCGATTTCCTTGAGAGCTTCTGCTGATAGCATGGTCATTGCAGTAAAACGGCGTCAGGCAGCGCCACCGGGCGTTCCCTTCCGCAGGTTTGCAGCCGTCGCTGCCCGTTCCGCCGGCAGGCCTGAGGCCGTACCGGTCCGCCGCGGGTCTTCCGCCCGCTCCCCCTGGGGAGCGCCGCGGAAAGCGCCCGGATCGTCGTCCGGGCCGGCGGTCCGTGATTAGCGGTCGATCTCGCCGAAGACGATGTCTTGCGTGCCGATGATCGTTACCGCGTCAGCAATCATGTGTCCCTTGGCCATTTCGTCGAGCGCGGCCAGGTGAGGGAAACCAGGTGCACGGATCTTCAGGCGGTACGGCTTGTTGGCCCCGTCCGAGATCGCGTAGATGCCAAATTCGCCCTTCGGATGCTCCACCGCTGCATACGCTTCGCCTTCCGGCACGTGCATGCCTTCGGTGAACAGCTTGAAGTGGTGGATCAGTTCTTCCATGTTGGACTTCATGTCCACGCGCGAGGGCGGCGCCACCTTGTGGTTGTCGGTGATCACCGGGCCCGGGTTGCGGCGCAGCCATTCCACGCACTGCCTGATGATGCGGTTGGACTGGCGCATCTCTTCCACGCGCACCAGGTAGCGCGCGTAGCAGTCGCCGCCCACGCCCACCGGCACGTCGAAGTCCAGCTTGTCGTACACCTCGTACGGCTGCTTCTTGCGCAGGTCCCACTCGATGCCGGAGCCACGCAGCATCGGGCCGGTAAAGCCCATCTGCAGCGCACGTTCCGGGCTGACCACGCCGATATCCACCAGGCGCTGCTTCCAGATCCGGTTGTCGGTCAGCAGCGTCTCGTATTCGTCGACGTACTTCGGGAACCGGTTGGTGAAGTCCTCGATGAAGTCCAGCAGCGAGCCCGAACGCGCCTCGTTCATGGCCTTGATGGCGCGCTCGTTGTGTACCTTGGAGGCACGATATTGCGGCATCGTGTCAGGCAGGTCGCGGTAGACGCCGCCCGGACGGTAGTAGGCCGCGTGCATGCGCGCGCCCGACACCGCCTCGTACATGTCGAACATGTCCTCGCGCTCGCGGAAGGCGTACAGGAACACCGCCATCGCGCCCACGTCCAGCGCGTGCGAGCCGATCCACATCAGGTGGTTCAGCAGGCGGGTGATCTCGTCGAACATCACGCGGATGTACTGCGCGCGCACCGGCACTTCCAGGCCCAGCAGGCGCTCGATCGCCATCACGTAGGCGTGCTCGTTGACCATCATCGACACATAGTCGAGTCGGTCCATGTACGGCACGCTCTGGATCCAGGTCTTCTGCTCGGCCAGCTTCTCGGTGGCACGGTGCAGCAGGCCGATATGGGGGTCGGCGCGCTGGATGACTTCGCCGTCCAGCTCCAGCACCAGGCGCAGCACGCCGTGCGCAGCCGGGTGTTGCGGGCCGAAGTTCAGGGTGTAGTTCTTGATGTCTGCCATGGCGCGTTATCAGTGCAAGCCGCCGTAGTTGTCCTCGCGGATCACGCGCGGGGTGATTTCGCGCGGCTCGATCGTGACCGGCTGGTAGATGACCCGCTTCTGCTCCGGGTCGTAGCGCATCTCGACGAAGCCCGAGACCGGGAAATCCTTGCGGAACGGATGGCCGACGAAACCGTAGTCGGTCAGGATGCGGCGCAGGTCCGGATGGCCGTCGAACACGATGCCGTAGAAATCGAAGGCTTCACGCTCGAACCAGTTGACGCCGTTCCACACGTCGATCAGCGACGGCAGCACCGGGAAATCATCGTCCGGGGCGAACACGCGCACGCGCAGGCGCCAGTTGTGGGTGATCGACAGCAGCTGCGAAACCGCGGCAAAGCGCAGGCCGTCCCAGGCACCGTCGCCGTACTCGGAATAGTCCACGCCGCACAGGTCGATCAGCTGCTCGAAGCGCAGCGACGGATCGTCGCGCAGGATGCGGGCAACTTCGAGGTAGTCGTCGGCCTTGACGATCAGCGTCAGTTCGCCGGTCGCCTCGATCAGGTTCTGCACGCGCTTGCCGAGAGCTTTCTCGAGCGCGGCCTTCAGGATGTCAAGCTTCGCCATTTCAGCCCTTGCGCGCGATGGTGTTGGTGCGCTTGATCTTGTTCTGCAGCTGGATCACGCCGTAGATCAGCGCCTCGGCCGTCGGCGGGCAGCCCGGCACGTAGATATCCACCGGCACGATGCGGTCGCAGCCACGCACCACCGAGTACGAGTAGTGGTAGTAACCGCCGCCATTGGCGCACGATCCCATCGAGATCACCCAGCGCGGTTCTGCCATCTGGTCGTAGACCTTGCGCAGCGCGGGGGCCATCTTGTTGCACAGCGTGCCGGCCACGATCATCACGTCCGACTGGCGCGGCGACGGGCGGAAAATCACGCCGAAGCGGTCCATGTCGTAGCGCGCGGCGCCGGCATGCATCATTTCCACGGCACAGCAGGCCAGGCCGAAAGTCATCGGCCACAGCGACCCGGTGCGGGTCCAGTTGATCAGCTTGTCAGCGGTAGTCGTGACAAAGCCTTCGTTGAGAACGCCTTCGATTGCCATTTCACATCACTCCCAATCGAGCGCGCCCTTTTTCCAGATGTAGACGAAGCCCACGATGAATTCCAGCAGAAACACGCCCATGGCGATGAAACCCGGCCAGCCGATATCCCTCAGGGCGACACCCCACGGAAACAGGAAGGCGGTTTCGAGGTCGAACAGGATAAACAGGATGGCGATGAGGTAGTAGCGCACATCGAACTTCATGCGCGCGTCCTCGAACGCTTCGAAGCCGCACTCGTACGGCGACAGCTTCGCGGGATCGGGCTTGTTCGGACCGAGGATCCGACCGATCGACATCAGCGCCACGCCAAGCACGACACCGAAGATGATGAAGATGAGAACGGGGAAGTAGGCTTCGAGATTCAAGGTACGGCCAGCCTTATCTGGAATGTTGTCAACAGCACCAGCTGAAGCGGCGTCCTGTTGCCCACCCCAGGCGCTAAGCCATGAGCCTCATGGCGCGCCGCCTTGCGGACTGCCGGAGCCCCACGCTCGGGTGCATTGCCCGGCCAGGGACTCCGATCAAGTTGTTTGGTGCCGACGGCGAGACTCGAACTCGCACAGCTTTCGCCACTACCCCCTCAAGATAGCGTGTCTACCAATTTCACCACGTCGGCTGGGGGAGAAACAATATTGCCTGGCGCCGGGTTTTCAGGCCCTTCAGGTCCGTTGCAGAGGCTTTCGTCTTTGCTCGGAACCCATCGCTGGGGAATCGTTTCAAGCCTTGCATTCTAACCCAGATTTCTTGCTTTGTTCAACGCACAACTGCAAAAAAACTCAGGAATCCGCCGCAAGGCTTACGGATTATTTCGGTACAGCGGGAGCTGCCGGCGCCGATGCATCAGCGGCCGCTGCCGGGGCTGCAGCGGGAGCCGAAGCAGCTGCCACTGCGGGCGCCGAAGCCGGCGCCGCGCCCATCACGCCCAGCGATGCAGCCGGCTTGTAGTTGCCCAGCAGCGTCAGCGCCAGCGTGCAGACGAAGAACAGCGTGGCCAGCACGGCGGTGGTGCGCGACAGGAAGTTTGCCGAGCCGGTGGCACCGAACAGGCTGCCCGAGGCACCCGAACCGAATGCCGCGCCGACATCGGCGCCCTTGCCATGCTGGATCAGCACCAGGCCAATCACGCCCAGCGCCGACAACACCTGCAGCACCACCAACAAAGTCTTGAAGATTGCCATTTGATTTAGATAAGCCTTACTGGCTGGTTACTTGCCTGATCGGTCGATCGGAACGGCCGGCATTCAGGCGTTGCCGATCGCGAGAAAATCTGCCGACTTCAGCGAGGCGCCGCCAATCAGGCCCCCGTCGATATCGGTCATGGAAAACAGTTCGGCCGCATTGTCCGGCTTGACGCTGCCGCCGTACAGGATGGCCATGCGCTCGGCCACGCCCGCGTCGCGCGCGGCAACCTGGCCGCGCAAGAACGCGTGCACCGCCTGCGCCTGCTCGCTTGTGGCGGTCTTGCCGGTGCCGATCGCCCAGACCGGCTCATAGGCCAGCACCACGCGGCTCAGCTGCTCCACCGTCAGCGCGTCCAGCACGGCCTGCAGCTGCCTGCCGACCACCGCTTCGGTTTCGCCCGCCTCGCGCTGGGCCAGTGTTTCACCCACGCAGACTACCGGGACGATGCCGAATTCCAGCGCGCGCAGCGCCTTGGCCGCGACGGTCTGGTCGGTTTCGCCATGATAGGTGCGGCGCTCCGAGTGGCCGACCAGCACATAAGTGCAGCCAAACTCACCCACCATCGATGCCGAGACTTCACCGGTGAAGGCGCCGCGCGCCTCTGCCGACACATCTTGTGCACCCCAGGCCACTTGCGAGCCATTCAGCAACGCCTGGCATTGTGCAAGATAGGGGAACGGCGCGCAGACCGCCAGCGTCGCCTTGGCCGCGCCAGCCTTGATGCCCTCCAGCAGCGCCGCGTTTGCAGCCAGGCTGCCATGCATCTTCCAATTGCCGATGACGAGCTTTTGTCTCACGAAGTGCCCCTCCCAAATCAAACCCGCTATTGTAGCTTGTGGCGGGGGCACGGCGCTACCGCCGCCCGATGGCGGCGGGCGGCAGCATTGGCCACATGCAACGCTCGATGTGCCTTACCAGGTCAGCACGATCTTGCCGATATGCTCGCTCGACTCCATCAGGCGATGCGCATCGGCCGCCTGCGCGGCCGGGAACACCTCGTGGATCACCGGCTTGATCCTGCCGGCGGCCAGCAGCGGCCACACCTGCTCGTGCAGTGCCGCGGCGATCTTGCCCTTGAACGATGCCGGGCGCGGACGCAGCGTGGAGCCGGTCACGGTGATGCGCCGGCGCAGGATATCGCCCAACGGGATCTCGGCCTTGGCGCCACCCAGCAGCGCAATGATGACGATGCGGCCATCGTCGGCGATGACCTTCAGCTCGCGCGCCAGGTACGGGCCGGCAACCATGTCGAGGATCACATCGACACCGTTGCCGCCGGTCAGCGCCGACACCTCGGCGACGAAGTCCTGCGTCTTGTAGTTGATCGCGCGATCGGCGCCCAGGTCTTCGCAGGCCTTGCATTTCTCATCGGTGCCGGCGGTGACAAACACCTTGTAGCCCAGCGCCTTGGCGATCTGGATCGCGGTCGTGCCGATGCCGCTGGAGCCGCCCTGGATCAGCAGGGTCTCATCCTTGCCGCGCGGGCCCTGGCCCAGGCAGCCGCGGTCGAACACATTGCTCCAGACGGTGAAGAAGGTCTCGGGCAGCGCCGCGGCCTCGATATCGCTCAGGCCTTGCGGCGCGGGCAGGACCTGTGCCAGCGGCGCCGTGCACAGCTGTGCGTAGCCGCCGCCCTGCACCAGCGCGCAGACGCGGTCGCCCACCTTCAGGCCGAAGCGGTTGTCGGCATGCGACAGGTCGCCGCCCACCACCACGCCCGCCACTTCCAGGCCGGGCAGGTCCGAAGCGCCCGGCGGCACGGGGTAGTTGCCGGTGCGCTGGAATACGTCCGGACGGTTGACGCCGGCGGCAGCCACGCGGATCAGGACCTCGCCCGCCCCCGCAACCGGGTCGGGACGCTCGGTCAGCTGGAGGACTTCGGGGGCACCGTATTCGCGGATCTCGATGGCTTGCATGCTGCTCTGCTCCTTGTACTTGTCTTGGCGCGGGTCGACGATGCGTCGCGCCAGGGTCGGTGTGAGCCTTGGCTCGATAGGGTTGCCGGCAGTGTAAACAAAAAAACGGCTGGACATCGTCCAGCCGTTTTTTTGGCGGCACCACCTTGCGGCGGCACCTGCGGGCAATCCTGCCCCGCTGGCTTTACTGCTGTTCCGAGCCTTCGGCCGGAGCCGCCGGCGCGGCGGCTTCGCCGGCGTTGATCGGGCTGATGCTGCCGCCCTCTTCGGTCAGCGCGGCCTTCAGCGACAGGCGCAGGCGGCCCTTCTCGTCAGCCTGGATCAGCTTGACACGGACCTGCTGGCCTTCCTTCAGCCAGTCCTTGATGTCCTTGACACGCTCGTTGACGATTTCCGAGATGTGCAGCAGGCCATCCTTGCCCGGCAGGATGTTGACGATGGCGCCGAAGTCCAGCAGCTTCAGCACGGTACCGGCGTAAATCTTGCCCACTTCGGCTTCCGCGGTGATGCCCTCGATGCGGCGCTTGGCTTCGGCCATGCCGTCGGTCGAGGTCGACGCGATCGTGATCGTGCCGTCTTCCTGGATGTCGATGGTGGTACCGGTTTCCTTGGTCAGCGCCTGGATGGTCGAGCCGCCCTTGCCGATCACTTCGCGGATCTTGTCCGGATGGATCTTCATGGTGATCATGCGCGGAGCGTGCGCCGACAGTTCGGTGCGGGCGTGGCCCATCGCTTCCTGCATCTTGTGCAGGATGTGCAGGCGGCCTTCACGGGCCTGCGCCAGCGCGACCTGCATGATCTCCTTGGTGATGCCCTGGACCTTGATGTCCATCTGCAGCGCGGTGATGCCGTTGTCGGTACCCGCCACCTTGAAGTCCATGTCGCCCAGGTGATCTTCATCGCCCAGGATGTCGGTCAGCACGGCAAACTTGTTGCCTTCCAGGATCAGGCCCATGGCCACGCCGGCCACGTGTGCCTTGACCGGAACGCCGGCGTCCATCAGCGCCAGGCAGCCGCCGCAGACCGAAGCCATCGACGACGAGCCGTTGGATTCGGTGATTTCCGAAACCAGGCGGATGGTGTAGGCGAATTCATCGTCCTTCGGCAGCACCGGGATCAGTGCGCGCTTGGCCAGGCGGCCGTGGCCGATTTCACGGCGCTTCGGGCTGCCCACGCGGCCGGTTTCACCGGTGGCGAACGGGGGCATGTTGTAGTGGAGCATGAAGCGGTCGCGGTATTCGCCGGCCAGTGCGTCGATGATCTGCTCGTCGCTCTTGGTGCCGAGCGTGGCCACCACCAGCGCCTGCGTTTCACCACGGGTGAACAGCGCCGAGCCGTGCGCGCGCGGCAGCACCGACGAGCGGATCTCGATCGGGCGCACCGTGCGGGTGTCGCGGCCGTCGATACGCGGCTCGCCGGCCAGCACCTGGCCGCGCACGATCTTGGCTTCGAGGTCGAACATGATGTTGCCGACTTCCACCTTGTCGGCTTCCACGCCGGCGGCTGCCAGCGCGGCCGCCACGTTGGCGTTTACTTCCTTCAGCTTCTGGCTGCGGGCCGACTTCTGGCGCAGCTGGTAGGCTTCCTGCAGCAGCGGCAGCGCAACTTCGGTGACCTTGGCGATCAGCGGCTCGTTCTTGGCGGCGGGGGCCCAGTCCCACTCGGGCTTGCCGCCTTCGCGCACCAGCTCATGGATGGCGTTGATCGCGATCTGCATTTGCTCATGGCCATAGACCACGGCGCCCAGCATGACGTCTTCCGACAGCTGGTTGGCTTCCGATTCCACCATCAGCACGGCGCGCTCGGTACCGGCGACCACCAGGTCCAGGTCCGAGGTGGCGAGCTGCGAGCGGGTCGGGTTGAGCAGGTACTGGCCATCCTTGTAGCCCACGCGCGCGGCGCCAACCGGGCCGTTGAACGGGATGCCCGACACGGCCAGCGCGGCCGACGCGCCGATCAGCGCGGGAATGTCAGCGGGCACTTCCGGGTTCAGCGACACCACGTGGATCACCACCTGGACGTCGTTGTAGAAGCCTTCCGGGAACAGCGGGCGCAGCGGACGGTCGATCAGGCGCGAGGTCAGGGTCTCGTTTTCCGACGGACGGCCTTCACGCTTGAAGAAGCCGCCGGGGATCTTGCCGGCCGCGTAGGTCTTCTCGATGTAGTCGACGGTCAGCGGGAAGAAGTCCTGGCCCGGCTTCGGGTTCTTGGCGGCGACCACGGTCGCCAGCACCACGGTGTCTTCCACATCGACCAGCACGGCACCGCCGGCCTGGCGGGCGATTTCGCCGGTTTCCATGCGGACCGTGTGCTGGCCCCACTGGAATTCCTTGACGATCTTGTTGAACATGGACATGTGCATTCCTTGGCTTGCGTGCAGGCCGCGCAATCACGCAATAACACGCGCACGGCCTGCGACGCCTGCGTTCTCAGCCGCAGGCAAACTGCCGGGTCGCCGGTCGCAGTCGCAGGGAAGTGCTATGCCATTCCAGCACGGCACCGGCGTTGCCGATGCCGTGCTGGAATGACACAAAGCCCTGTTTCCTTGGCCGGTCCGGGGTATTGAAAACAAAAAAAGAACAACTTACTCCGTTGCGCAGCTTGCTGCAACGGGCGCCCGGTGAATCAGAATGTCCGCCGGGCGGCGTGAAGCGAAAATCACTCCATCAACTGCCTGCATCTCTGGGCAAGGCCGATTCACCCCGCCAGAAATGCAAAATGCCTGCCCCAGCATTGCTGAAGCAGGCATCGAGGCCTCACGCGAAACCGTGCAAACCCTGGAATCGCGCTGCCATCGGGCGCAACCTTACTTGCGCAGGCCCAGCTTTTCGATCAGGGCGCGGTAACGGTCGGCGTCGTTGGACTTGAGGTAGTCCAGCAGGCGGCGACGGCGGCTCACCATGCGCAGCAGACCGCGGCGGCTGTGGTGATCCTTCATGTTGGCCTTGAAGTGCGGGGTCAGTTCGTTGATGCGGGTGGTCAGCAGGGCCACTTGCACTTCGGGGCTGCCAGTGTCGTTGGCGCCACGTGCGAACTGCTTGATGACTTCGGACTTGTTGATATCGGCAACTGCCATGATGATTTCCTTTCACTTGCGAACGCTACAGCGCGGGATGCGCCGCATGCGTCGTGCCATGTCTTGACTGGCTACCGCCGCCACCGGGCCAACGGCCAGGCAACGACAGCCGCGGATTATAGCCGAAAAGCCGCGGCAGGAATACCGTGCGGGCGCGCTGGCGCTCAGGGGCGCTCCATCCGGCACGTGGTCGGCAGCGTGGTCTGCGCGGCCTTGAGCTTGCGCACGGTACGGAAGCCATAACCCGAGCCCTCGTTGTCGAAGCGCACTGCCCCGCCCTGGCGCTCCATCACCGACACGTACAGCGGCTGCAGCACCTGGTGGTCGTCGGCGCGCACGGTGGCCTCGTGGAACTGGTTGACGTAGCGCATGTTCTCGAGCGCGCCCGCCACCTTGACCGCATCGGTGGAACCGGCCTGCTCGATCGCGCGCGCCAGCATTTCCACCATCATCTGCATGCGCAGGTGGACGTAGTCGTCCTTCGGCTCCGGATAGCGCACGCGGAACTGCTGGTAGAACGCGTCCGACGCCACCCCGCCCACATTCGGGTGCCACTCGGCCACCGCCAGCACGCGGCCCACGCCAGCATCGCCCATCGCCGCGGGCGCGCCCAGGCCATTGCCATAGAAGGTGTAGAACTTGGCCTGCAGTCCGCCTTCGCGTGCGGCCTTGACCATCAGCGTCAGGTCGTTGCCCCAGTTGCCGGTGATGACCGCGTCCGCCCCGCTCGCCTTGATCTTGGCGATATAGGGCGCAAAGTCCTTGATCTTGCCGATCGGGTGGAACTCGTCGCCCACGATCTGGATATCCGGCCGGCGCGCCGCCAGCATCTCGCGAGCCGAGCGCGACACCTGGTGGCCGAAGCTGTAGTCCTGGTCGATCAGGTACACCTTGCGCACCGACTGGTCCTGGCGGATCACCTCGGTCAGCGCCTGCATGCGCATGTCGGCACTGGCGTCAAAGCGGAAATGCCAGAAGCTGCAGTTCTCGTTAGTCAGGCTGGGATCGACCGCCGAGTAGTTCAGGAACAGCACGCGCGCGTCGGGCTGGCGCGCATTGTGGCGGTTGATGGCCGACACCAGCGCGCCGGCCACGGCCGAGCTGTTGCCCTGCAGGACAAAGGGAATGCGCTTGTCGGTCAGGGCCCGCAACTGGATCAGGCTCTCGTCGACATTGCCCTTGCTGTCAAAGGTGACCAGCTCCATGGGCCGCGCACCCTCGGCGGTCTTCACGCCGCCGCGCGCATTGATGCGCTCGATCGCCAGGCGCAGGTTGCGCGTCACGGCTTCGCCCGCGTTGGCAAACGGGCCGGACAACCCGTCGATCATGCCCAGCCGGATCGGCTCTTGAGCCGACGCGCCCGCCGCTGCCGCCAGCAACAACCCGCCCAGCCATCCACGCCACCGTGCCGCAACCTTCATGTTCTCTCCCGGAAAGCGCAGGATAGTACGGCAGCGACCGGTTGCGGGCAAATGCCACCGGGCCCGATCATTGACTGCCGTTTCCGCGAGGAAAGCGCCAGGTTGCGGGAAGATCCACTGAAAAGCAGCGCCCGGTGCACACAAGCGCGGAGGCCGCACTACACTTGCGGTATTCACCATCCACGCATCGACCGAGGTTCGCCATGAATTCTGTCATCGCCAACGGCGCGCGCCGGCTCATGCTGGCGCTGGGCGCCGCCATGCTGTCTGCCTGCACCACGCTGATGCCGGTACCGGAAGGCACCAGGCTGGTGGGCCAGCCGCAGGCCGCAGTACAGGCTGCGTTCGGGCCGCCCACCGATGTGTTCCAGCTGCGCGACGGTACCTCGCGCTGGATCTACACCAAGCAGCCGCTGGGCCAGTACGCCTATGGTGCCGACTTCGACCGCAACGGCAACCTGACCCGCTTCAGCAATGTGCTGTCCACGCTGGAACTGTACAAGGCGCAGGTCGGCACCTGGACCAAGCAGGATGTGGCCGAGCATTTCGGCATGACGCGCCTGCCGGTCGAGTACTACCCGCTGATGCGGCGCGAGGTCTGGTCCTACCGCTTCCGCCATGAAGACGTGTGGCCGTCGCTGTACCACTTCTATTTCGACGACGCCGGCATCCTGCGCCAGACCCAGATCACGCCCGACCCGATGTACGACCCCGACGAGCGCCGCCGCTGAGCCATGAAAAAAGCCCGCCATCCCCGGGTCGGGAATGGCGGGCCTGGTCCGGACGCTCAGGCCGGGTAAGCCTTCCGCCGTCTACGCAGGGGCCTGGGTCAGATCTGCGGATTGATCTTTTGCACAGCCTTGTCGTGCAGCTTGTTCAGCGCGGCCAGGTAGGCCTTGGCCGAGGCGGCGACGATATCCGGGTCGGTGCCCACGCCGTTGACGATGCGGCCGGCCTTGGACAGGCGCACGGTGACTTCGCCCTGGGCCTCGGTGCCGCCGGTGATGGCATTCACCGAATAGAGCACCATCTCTGCGCCGCTGGACACGCGTGATTCAATCGCATGCAGGGTGGCGTCGACCGGACCGTTGCCCTCGCCCTCACCGCTCTGCTCCTGGCCGTCCATGCTGAACACCACGCGCGCATGCGGGCGCTCACCGGTCTCGGAGCGCTGCGACAGCGAGATAAAGCGGAAGTGCTCGTTGGCATCGTGCTGGGCCTCGTTCGAGACGATGGCGACGATGTCCTCGTCGAAGATCTCGGCCTTCTGGTCGGCCAATTCCTTGAAGCGGGTGAAGGCGGCGTTGACTTCGGTTTCGCTTTCAAGCTCGATGCCAAGCTCCTGCAGGCGCTGCTTGAAGGCATTGCGGCCCGACAGCTTGCCCAGCACGATCTTGTTGGCGCTCCAGCCCACATCCTCCGCACGCATGATCTCGTAGGTGTCGCGCGCCTTGAGCACGCCATCCTGGTGGATGCCCGAGGCATGCGCGAAGGCATTGGCACCCACGACGGCCTTGTTCGGCTGCACCACGAAACCGGTGATCTGCGACACCAGCTTCGAGGCCGGCACGATCTGCGTGGTATCCACGCCGATATCGAGGTCGAAATAGTCGCGGCGGGTCTTCACCGCCATCACCACTTCTTCCAGGCTGGTGTTGCCGGCGCGCTCGCCCAGGCCGTTGATGGTGCATTCGATCTGGCGCGCGCCCGCCATCTTGACGGCGGCCAGCGAGTTGGCCACGGCCATGCCCAGGTCGTTATGGCAGTGCACCGACCAGATCGCCTTGTCCGAGTTGGGAATGCGCTCGCGCACCGAGCGGATCAGCTCGGCGTAGCCTTCCGGCACGGCATAGCCCACGGTATCCGGCAGGTTGATGGTGGTCGCACCCTCGGCGATCACGCCTTCCAGCACGCGGCACAGGAAGTCCATGTCCGAGCGGCTGCCGTCTTCCGGCGAGAACTCGATATCGTCGGTGAACTGGCGCGCAAAGCGCACCGCCAGGCGGGCCTGCTGGTACACCTCGTCCGGCGTCATGCGCAGCTTCTTCTCCATGTGCAGCGCGGAGGTGGCGATGAAGGTGTGGATGCGGAACGAGTTGGCCGGCTTGAGCGCCTCGGCGGCGCGGGCAATGTCCTTGTCGTTGGCACGGGCCAGCGAGCAGATGGTCGAGTCCTTGACCACCTGCGCGATCGAGCGGATGGCCTCGAAGTCGCCGTTGGAGCTCGCCGCGAAACCGGCCTCGATCACATCGACCTTCAGGCGTTCCAGCTGGCGTGCGATGCGGATCTTTTCCTCGCGGGTCATCGAGGCGCCGGGCGACTGCTCGCCGTCACGCAAGGTGGTGTCGAAAATGATGAGTTTGTCAGACATTTTGTGGAGCTCCTGATTGCTTGTCGTGTGCTGTCCCCGGCATGCTGCGTCCGGGGCCTACCGCCTGTTCCGCGCTCCACGGCTGTGGAATGCAAAACGCCCCGGCGTGCATGGAGCAGGCCGGGGCGTTGGAAAAATTCCTTGCGGATTTCGCGCTAAGGGGTAAGTCCGTCCTTAGCGCGCGCGCGTCCCGACCTGATGGCCTAGTAGGCCACCTAGGGTGGTGCGGGCGATTAGAACTTGGCGCGAAATCATGCCAGCGACTATAGCCGAGTTGGCGCGCCCGTGCAATACAGGGTTTAGCCCATATTGCCCGGACCCGCCAGCGGCACGGATCAGCCCTTGGGCGGAATGCGCAGCTTCTGGCCCGGGTAGATCTTGTCCGGGTGGCTCAGCATCGGCTTGTTGGCCTCGAAGATCTTGTTGTACTCGGCACCGTTGCCGTAAGCAGCCTGGGAGATCGCCCACAGCGTGTCGCCCTTGACCACGGTATGCCAGCTCGATTCCGCGGATTCGACGTTGACGGACATCTTGTCCTCGACCTTGTCCACGCCCTCGACATTGCCGGCGCACAGGATGATCTTCTCGCGCGTGGCCTGGTCCGGTGCCACGCCGAAAACGGTGACCAGCCCCTGCGAGCCGTCCACCTGCACCATCAGCCCGGTGGCATCCAGGCCCATCTTCCTGATGTAGCCCTCGATCGCATCGCCCGCGGCGCGATTGGCGGCATCGACCTTCTCCGCCGACGCATCCGCCGCGGCGGCCTCTTGCGCGGCCTTGGCCTCGCCCGTGCCGAACAGCTTTTCTCCCGCTTCCTTGATGAAGTCGAACATGCCCATGACATCCTCCTGACGGTGACTGGAAAACACTGCAGAGTGCCACGCCTTGATGGCCGCGGCATGAAAACAATTGTGAATCCGGAAATGCATGAAGGGCGCCTGAGCGCCCTTCTGCCTGAAACGTCTAAGAAGCCTTGCCGCCGTTCTCGCGCTGCTTCTTCTCGATGGCCGGCTTGCCGTGCATCGCCCGCCAGGCCCATAGCACATAGCCCGAGATCGCATAGGCCACGAACAGGCCGAACAGCGCCACCGGCGGATCGGTGGACACCACCACGAACAGCACCAGGACCAGCACCATCATGCCGAACGGCACGCGGTAGCGAACGTCAAGCGCCTTGCCGCTGTAGAACGGCGCGTTGGACACCATCGACAGGCCGGCGTACAGCGTGATGCCGAACGCCACCCACGGCATCCACAGCTCCTTGACCGGCAGCTTGTTGTCGATCACCAGCCAGACGAAGCCCGCGACCAGCGCGGCGGCGGCCGGGCTGGGCAGGCCCTGGAAGAAGCGCTTGTCTACCACGCCGATGTTGGCGTTGAAGCGCGCCAGGCGCAGCGCAGCGCAGGTGCAGTAGACAAAGGCTGCGATCCACCCCCACTTGCCCAGGTCATGCAGGATCCACTCATACATCACCAGCGCCGGCGCAACCCCGAAAGAGGTCATGTCCGACAGCGAGTCATACTGCTCGCCAAACGCACTCTGCGTATTGGTGATGCGCGCCACGCGCCCGTCCATGCCGTCCAGCACCATCGCCGCGAAGATGGCGATGGCCGCCGCATCGAAGCGCATGTTCATGGCCTGGACGATGGCGAAGAAACCCGCGAACAGCGCCGCAGTGGTGAACGCGTTGGGCAGCAGGTAGATGCCGCGCCGGCGCGGACGCTGGTAGACGATGTCGTGGTCGTCGGCGGCTTCGTCATCGAAGTTGTCGTCGGCGCCGCGCAGCTGGTTATGGCGGAACGGCCGCAGGTGGGTCACGTTGCCGCTGCTGCTGCGCTTGTTACGTCGATGGAAGGCAACCATCACTGTCCTCCGGTCAGGCTGTCTCTCACTTCACGTCGAGTTCGGCGAGGATGGTCGACGAGGCCGATACCTTCTCGCCGATGGTCACGCGCGGACGCGCATCGAGCGGCAGGTAGACGTCCACGCGCGAGCCGAAGCGGATAAAGCCGTAGCGCTGGCCGCGCGAGAGGTTGTCGCCCACCTTGGTGTAGCACAGGATGCGGCGAGCCACCAGGCCGGCCACCTGCACCAGCGTCACCAGCTGGCCGTCCGCAGCGCGCCGGATCAGCACGGCATTGCGCTCGTTCTCGACCGAGGCCTTGTCCATGTCGGCGTTGACGAACTTGCCGGGGAAATATTCGACCTTCTCGACCGCGCCATCGACCGAGACCCGGTTCGAGTGCACGTTGAAGACGTTCATGAAGACGCTGATCTTCAGCGCCTCGCGGCCGGCGTACGGGTCCTGGGTCTTTTCGACCACGACGATGCGGCCGTCCGCGGGGGCCAGCACCGCGTTGGGCTGCGACGGGATCGGGCGCGGCGGATCGCGGAAGAACTGGAGCACGAATACCGTGATGATCCACAACGGCAACGCCCACCAGAAGCCCGCGCTGGCGTGCACCAGCAGCGAGATGACAAAGGCGCCGGCCAGGAACGGCCAGCCTTCACGGGCGATCAGCGGATGAGGATAGTTCATGCAGTACAGGTGTCGGTGGATACAAGACCATGGCAAGGCGGCGCGGCGGCGGCAATAGCCGCCATCGGGCGGCGCCCCCGTGGTCGCGGAGCAGGATAATGCACGCCTTGCCCAAAGTCTGACAAGCATAACAAAAAGCCGTTCAGGTCCCGCGACTCCCCTCTGATAATAGAAGGGCGTGGCACGGAACGCTGAACGGCTTCGGCCCGCCGCCGTGCGGCGCGGGCCATCAGTCAGCGATGCAGCTTAGTTCTTCGACTGGTCGACCATCTTGTTCTTGGCGATCCACGGCATCATCGCGCGCAGCTTGGCACCCACTTCCTCGATCTGGTGCTCGGCCGTCAGGCGGCGGCGCGAGATCAGCGTCGGGGCGCCGGCCTTGTTCTCCAGCAGGAAGCTCTTGGCGTACTCGCCGGTCTGGATGTCGGTCAGGCACTGCTTCATCGCCTTCTTGGTCTCTTCGGTCACCACGCGCGGGCCGGTGACGTACTCACCATATTCCGCGTTGTTGGAGATCGAATAGTTCATGTTGGCGATGCCGCCTTCGTAGATCAGGTCGACGATCAGCTTCAGTTCGTGCAGGCACTCGAAGTAGGCCATTTCCGGCGCGTAGCCGGCTTCCACCAGGGTTTCGAAGCCAGCCTTGATCAGCTCGACGGTACCGCCGCACAGCACGGCCTGCTCGCCGAACAGGTCGGTTTCGGTTTCTTCGCGGAAGTTGGTCTCGATGATGCCGGCACGGCCGCCGCCGTTGGCGGTGGCGTACGACAGCGCGATGTCACGGGCGGCGCCGGACTTGTTCTGGTGCACGGCGATCAGGTGCGGCACGCCGCCACCTTGCGTGTACGTCGCGCGCACGGTGTGGCCCGGGGCCTTCGGCGCGATCATGATCACGTCCAGGTCGGCGCGCGGGATCACGGCACCGTAGTGCACGTTGAAGCCGTGGGCGAAGGCCAGCGCCGCGCCTTCCTTGATGTTGTCGTGCACTTCGTTCTTGTACACGTCGGCGATCTGCTCGTCCGGCAGCAGGATCATGACCACGTCGGCACCCTTGACGGCCTCGGCCACTTCCTTCACTTGCAGGCCGGCGTTGGCAGCCTTGTTCCACGACGCGCCGCTCTTGCGCAGGCCGACCGTCACATTGACGCCCGAATCCTTCAGGTTCAGCGCGTGGGCATGGCCCTGCGAGCCATAGCCGATGATGGTGACGTTCTTGCCCTTGATCAGGGAGAGGTCGGCGTCCTTGTCGTAAAACACTT
Source organism: Cupriavidus sp. FW305-27 (assembly GCF_058787995.1). NCBI lineage: Bacteria > Pseudomonadati > Pseudomonadota > Betaproteobacteria > Burkholderiales > Burkholderiaceae > Cupriavidus > Cupriavidus sp. FW305-27. Next base: position 4,686 of record NZ_JBYTAG010000031.1, on the reverse strand, counting down.
TCATGATGATTCCTTCAATCTCTGTCTTTTGTATGAGGGGGGCGGCATCCTCGGACGCATCGTGTGCGTCCGGATCGCGCCGCCCCGGGGATGCTGCGTGAAGCCGTATGGGTGAGCCGGGGCCCGGTCAGACCTTCAGGATGCGCTCGCCGCGGCCGATGCCCGAGCCGCCGGTACGGACGGTCTCGAGGATGGCGGTGCGGTCGATGGCGTCCAGGAACGCATCGAGCTTGACGCCGTTGCCGGTCAGCTCGATGGTGTAGGTCTTCTCGGTGACATCGATGATGCGGCCGCGGAAGATGTCGGCGGTGCGCTTCATTTCCTCGCGCTCCTTGCCCACCGCGCGCACCTTGACGAGCATCAGCTCGCGTTCGATGTGCGCGCCTTCGGTCAGGTCGACCACCTTGACCACTTCCACCAGGCGGTTCAGGTGCTTGGTGATCTGCTCGATCACGTCATCCGAGCCGGAGGTGACAATGGTCATGCGCGACAGCGAGGCATCCTCGGTGGGTGCCACGGTCAGCGTCTCGATGTTATAGCCGCGGGCCGAGAACAGGCCCACCACGCGCGACAGCGCGCCCGGTTCGTTTTCCAGCAGGACCGAAATGATGTGACGCATTACAGGTCCTCCGCGCCGAGCAGCATTTCGGAAATGCCCTTGCCCGCCTGGACCATCGGCCAGACGTTTTCGGTGGGATCGGTCTGGAAGTCCAGGAACACGGTACGGTCCTTCAGGCGAAACGCCTCGCGCAGCGCCGGCTCGACGTCCGACGTCTTCTCGACGCGCATGCCGACGTGCCCGTAGGCCTCGGCCAGCTTGACGAAATCGGGCAGCGCGTCCATGTAGGAGTGCGAGTAGCGGTTGTCGTACTCGATCTCCTGCCACTGGCGCACCATGCCCAGGTAGCCATTGTTGAGCGAGCAGATCTTCACCGGGGTGTCGTACTGCAGGCAGGTCGACAGTTCCTGGATGCACATCTGGATCGAGCCTTCACCGGTGATGGTGACGACTTCCTTCTCCGGGAACGCCTTCTTGATGCCCATTGCGTACGGCAGGCCCACGCCCATCGTGCCCAGGCCGCCGGAATTGATCCAGCGGCGCGGCTCGTCGAACTTGTAGAACTGCGCGGCCCACATCTGGTGCTGGCCGACGTCGGAGCAGATAAAGGCGTCGCCCTTGGTCAGTTCCCAGATCTTTTCCACCACGTACTGCGGCTTGATGATCTCGGAGCTGCGGTCGTACTTCAGGCAGTCCACCGAACGCCATTGCTCGATCTGCTCCCACCATTTGGCGAGCGCTTCGCGCTTGGGCTTGATATCGCTGGCCTTGATCTGGGCGATCAGTTCCTGCAGCACGTCCTTGACGTTGCCGACGATGGGGATGTCGACCTTGACGCGCTTGGAGATCGACGACGGATCGATGTCGATATGGATGATCTTGCGCGCCTGCGAGGTGAAGTGCGCCGGGTTGCCGATCACGCGGTCGTCGAAGCGGGCACCGATGGCGATCAGCACGTCGCAGTTCTGCATGGCCATGTTGGCTTCATACGTGCCGTGCATGCCGAGCATGCCGACGAACTGCTTGCTGGTGCCGGGGAACGCGCCCAGGCCCATCAGCGTGTTGGTCACCGGGTGGCCGGTCAGCGCCGCCAGCTGGCGCAGCTCGTCGCTGGCATTGGCCAGCACCACGCCGCCGCCGGTGTAGATATACGGACGCTCGGCGCCTTGCAGCAGGGCCACGGCCTTGCGGATCTGGCCCGAGTGGCCCTTGTTCACCGGGTTGTACGAGCGCATGTCGATCGACTTGGGGTACTCGTACTTGCAGGCATTGCGCGAGACATCCTTGGGGATGTCCACCACCACCGGGCCCGGACGGCCGGTCGCGGCAATGAAGAACGCCTTCTTGATGGTCGCGGCGAGGTCGCGCACGTCCTTCACCAAGAAGTTGTGCTTGACGATCGGGCGGGTAATGCCGACCGTGTCGCACTCCTGGAAGGCGTCCTGGCCAATGGCGTGGGTCGGCACGTTGCCAGTGATCACCACCATCGGGATCGAGTCGAGGTACGCGGTGGCAATACCGGTGACGGCATTGGTCACGCCGGGACCGGAGGTCACCAGCGCCACGCCCACCTTGCCGGTTGCCCGTGCATAGCCGTCTGCGGCATGAACCGCGGCCTGCTCGTGGCGCACCAGGATGTGCTCGAACTTGGTTTGCTTGTGGAGCTCGTCGTAGATATACAGCACTGCGCCGCCGGGGTAGCCCCAGACGTACTCGACGCCTTCTTCGGCAAGTGCGTGAACGAGAATTTCCGCCCCGATCATTTCGGGTGCGGCAGATGAATTGCTGTCTGCGTGGGAGAATTCCGCGCTGGGCATGTTCATTTCAGTCCTTTGCAATTTTCGGCAAAAAATTGTTTGGATGCTCTCTGCCGGGCTTGTGGCTCGGGTTCAAGCGGTGCGCGTCTGCATGGAAGACCGCCTCATAAGCGGCCGGATGAGACAACCACTGATGTCGTGTGAACCGACGATGATACTGCAATGCACCAGCGCGGTCTACGGTTGTTTTTGCCCTGCGCATGAGGGATTTTCCGGAGTTGCGGCGGATTTTTTGCGCGCCGCAATGTATTTGCAGCAATACAAAGTGGTACAGGGGGTCGTTTTTTTGCTAGCATCGCAGCACCTCGAATGTGCCACGGGCCGTACGCAGCACATTCACCAGAACCGGGCATTTGTCCCGCAGCAACGAGCCGCAACCGCCCGAATGGCCACCGACCAGGAACTGTCCGATTTTCTTGCCAGCGTCGAGCGCCGCGCCTTCAAGCAGGCCGTATTTGCGGTCCGCGACGACGACGCCGCGCTGGACATTGTCCAGGACGCCATGATCAAGCTGGCCGAGAAGTACGGCGACAAAGGCGCCGCCGAGCTGGCGCCGCTGTTCCAGCGCATCCTGCAGAACACCATCCACGACTGGTTCCGCCGCCAGAAGGTGCGCAACACCTGGGTCTCGCTGTTTTCCAGTCTGCGCGACGACCGCGACGGCGACGACAATGACCTGCTTGAGACGCTGGAGGCACAGGCCGGCTCCGAATCGGCCGAAAGCAGCGCCGACAAGGTCGAGCGCGCCCAGGTCATGCACATCATCGAGCAGGAAATCCAGCGCCTGCCGACGCGTCAACGCGAGGCATTCCTGATGCGTTACTGGGAAGATATGGACGTCGCTGAAACCGCCGCCGTAATGGGGTGCTCCGAAGGCAGCGTCAAGACGCACTGTTCCCGTGCCACGCATACACTTGCGCAGGCCCTGCGCGCACGGGGGGTCCGACTATGAGCAGAAACGAAAAAGAAATCCGCGAACGCCGGTTTGCCCAAGAGATTCGGGCGGCACTCGATGCCGGCACCGACGACCTGCCGGCCGACATCACCGAAAGGCTCGCCGCTGCGCGCCGGATGGCGGTCGCCCGCAAGAAGGCCGAGGCGCCCGTGCTGGTCCCGCAACTGGCCATGCCCGGCGCGCACGTCCCGCTGTTTGATGAAGACAGCTCCCCGCTGTACCGCGCCGGCGCCTGGCTGCGCCGCCTTGGCCTGATCTGGACGCTGGTGGCGCTGGCCGCCGGCCTGATCGGCATCTATCACTGGCAGGAGCAGAAGCGCATCGAGGAACTGGCCGATATCGACGCCGCCATGCTGCTCGACGACCTGCCGCCCACGGCCTACGCCGACGAGGGCTTCCACGTATTCCTGAAGCGCGGGCAATAGCATGGCGCGCGCAATATTCCACCCCGACGCCTTGCGCCGCCGGCTGGCCGCGCTGCTGGCCGGTGCCGGCGCAGCCGCCTGCTGGGGCCTGCTGCCGCCCGCGGCGCATGCCCAGGGGGCTTCGGCGGTGACAGCGCCTGCGGCCGCGCAGGCAACCAATGCCCGGCCGGCCTGGGCCGATCTGAGCCCGGTCAACCAGCGCATCCTGGCCCCGCTGCAGCCGCTGTGGGACAGCCTGCCGGAACTGAACCGCCACAAGTGGCTGCGCATCGCCGAGCGCTACCCCAAGTTCTCCCCGGCCGAGCAGGCCCGGCTGCAGGCGCGCATGGCGGAATGGGTCAAGATGACCCCGCAGCAACGCCGGCTGGCGCGCGAGAACTACCAGATCACCCGCTCGCTGCCCGCCGAGAAAAAGGCCGAGGCCTGGGACAAGTACCAGCAGCTGCCTGAAGAGCAGAAAAAGAAGCTGGCCGCCACCGACCACGTGCCGCGCCGCCCCGGCGCTGTCAGCGCGCTGCCCAGCGGCAAGCGCCTGCCCAGCGAAACCAGCCGCCAGTTCCACCGCGAGCCGAAAACGGCCAGCGCCGCAGCGGGTCGCAGTGGCCACGCTGCCGGCAAGCCCGCCAGCGAAGCCCAGGCGCAACCGGCCTCCGCGCCCGCGGCCGTGACCGCCGCCTCGGCGCCGGCCGCCTCGGCACCGGCAGCGCTCGCCGCACCGGCATCCGCAGCCGAGGTCGCCACCGAAGCGGCCGCGGCTTCCGACGCCACCGTGCGCCAGTAATCCCCACGTCATTTGGCATAATGGCCGTCTCACGCCGGCCAGCGCAGCAAGGCCGGCCCCGACTGACCCGCGCCGGCACCGCCATGCCCCCGTGCGCCAGCCCAGCCTTCTTCGCCTTCCATGCCCGCTGCCACCCTCGATCCCAAGCC
>NZ_JBYTAG010000030.1:0-77403 GCF_058787995.1 Cupriavidus sp. FW305-27 | reverse complement strand
GGGCGGGCCGGCTTGCCGGGCGAGGTGCTGATCCAGACGCGCTACCCGGACACCCCGGCATTGCAGGCGCTGACGCGCCACGACTATGATGGATTCGCGGCCAGCCAGTTGCGCGAGCGGCGCCAGGCCGGGTTGCCCCCGTTCTGCTACCAGGTGCTGGTAACCGCCGACCACGGCCAGCTGGAGCGGGCGCTGCAGTTCCTGGAAGTGGCGCGCCGGCATGCCGAAACCTGCGAGCTGGCGGCCGAGGTGCAACTGCACGATCCGGTGCCGATGTCGATGGTGCGCATCTTCAACCGGGAGCGTGCGCAGATGCTGGTTGAGGCCACCTCGCGGCCGGTGCTGCAACGCTTCGTGGCTGAGTGGGTGCAGACTTTCGCAGATGTGGGGACAGAGGCAAAAGGGGTGCGCTGGCAGCTTGAGATCGACCCGTTGCGGATCTGAGTCAGCTGGCGTGGCAGTGAAAGGTGCAACCCTGGCATTAGGGTTTTCGATAGGGTTGCACTAGGTTGCACCTTGGTGATTTTCGGGAGTAAGATCGCGCCAGCTCACAGGCTGCGGCCGGTCGCGCGCCCGTGCCTGCCGGCATGGACGAGGTAGCACCGGCGGCGGCTCCAGTCTTTCGGAGAAATGCCCGCATGGCCACCACCACACTCGGCGTCAAGCTCGACGACGCCTCGCGCGACCGCCTCAAGCGCGTTGCCCAATCCATCGACCGCACGCCGCACTGGCTGATCAAGCAGGCTATCTTCACCTACCTCGAGCAGATCGAGCGCGGCCACCTGCCGCACGAGACCGGCGCCGCCGGTAGCGCCGACGCGGATGGCGCCGACGGAGCCGAGCTGGTCCATGGCGATGCGCCGCAGCCGTTCCTGGAGTTCGCCCAAAGCATCCAGCCGCAATCGGTGCTGCGTGCTGCCATTACCTCTGCCTATCGCCGCCCGGAAGCCGATTGCGTACCGGTGCTGCTGGAGCAGGCGCGCCTGCCGCAGCAGCAAGGCGAGGCCGCCATCAAGATGGCCAAGACCCTGGCCACGCGGCTGCGCGAGCAGAAGGTCGGCAGCGGCCGCGAGGGCCTGGTGCAGGGCCTGATCCAGGAATTCTCGCTGTCGTCGCAGGAAGGCGTGGCGCTGATGTGCCTGGCCGAGGCCCTGCTGCGCATCCCCGACAAGGCCACCCGCGACGCGCTGATCCGCGACAAGATCAGCGGCGCCAACTGGCAGTCGCACCTGGGCCAGAGCCCGTCGCTGTTCGTTAACGCCGCCACCTGGGGCCTGCTGCTGACCGGCAAGCTGGTCGCCACCCATACCGAATCGGGCCTGACCAAGGCGCTCACGCGCATCATCGGCAAGGGCGGCGAGCCGCTGATCCGCAAGGGCGTGGACATGGCGATGCGCCTGATGGGCGAGCAGTTCGTCACCGGCGAGACCATTTCCGAGGCGCTGGCCAACGCGCGCAAGTACGAGGCCGAAGGCTTCCGCTACTCCTACGACATGCTGGGCGAGGCCGCCATGACCGAGGCCGACGCGCAGCGCTACCTGGCCTCGTACGAGCAGGCCATCCACGCCATCGGCCAGGCCTCGCGCGGGCGCGGCATCTATGAGGGCCCGGGCATCTCGATCAAGCTGTCGGCGCTGCACCCGCGCTACAGCCGCGCGCAGCATGAGCGCGTGGTGGGCGAGCTGTACGAGCGCCTGAAGTCGCTGACGCTGCTGGCACGCCAGTACGACATCGGCATCAATATCGACGCCGAGGAAGCCGACCGCCTGGAGATCTCGCTGGACCTGCTCGAGCGCCTGTGCTTCGAGCCCGAGCTGGCGGGCTGGAACGGCATCGGCTTCGTGGTGCAGGGCTACCAGAAGCGCTGCCCGTTCGTGATCGACTACCTGATCGACCTGGCCCGCCGCAGCCGCCACCGCCTGATGATCCGCCTGGTCAAGGGCGCCTACTGGGACAGCGAGATCAAGCGCGCCCAGCTCGACGGGCTGGAGGGCTACCCGGTCTACACGCGCAAGGTCTACACCGACGTGTCGTACATCGCCTGCGCGCGCAAGCTGCTGTCGGTGCCGGACGCGATCTACCCGCAGTTCGCCACGCACAATGCGCATACGCTGTCGGCCATCTACCAGATCGCCGGCCACAGCTACTATCCCGGCCAGTATGAGTTCCAGTGCCTGCACGGCATGGGCGAGCCGCTGTACGACCAGGTGGTTGGCGCCACCGCGGACGGCAAGTTCAACCGCCCGTGCCGCATCTACGCGCCGGTCGGCACGCATGAAACGCTGCTGGCCTACCTGGTGCGCCGCCTGCTGGAGAATGGCGCCAATACCTCGTTCGTGAACCGCATCGCCGACGACACCATCTCGCTGGACGAGCTGGTGGCCGACCCGGTCGCCGTGGTCGAAGCCATGCACCGCGAAGAAGGCGTGCTGGGCCTGCCGCACCCGCGCATCCCGTCGCCGCGCACGCTGTACGGCAAGAGCCGCCCCAATTCGGCCGGCATCGATCTCGCGAACGAGCATCGCCTGGCGTCGCTGTCGTCGGCGCTGCTGGCAGGCACCAGCGAGCGCTTCGTGGCCGAGCCGCTGCTCGGCGCCGAGGTACCGCGCGCAGCCGACGCCATCACCACGCCGATGCTGAACCCGGCCGACCACCGCGATGTGGTGGGCCATGTCACCGAGGCCGGCCAGGCCGAGGTCGACGCCGCGCTGCAGGCCGCCATCAACGCCGCGCCGATCTGGCAGGCGACGCCGCCGGACGTGCGCGCGGCCGCGCTGGAGCGCGCCGCCGACCTGATGGAAGCCCAGATGCAGTCGCTGATGGGCATCATCATGCGCGAGGCCGGCAAGACCTTCTCCAACGCCATCGCCGAAGTGCGCGAAGCCGTGGACTTCCTGCGCTACTACGCCGCCGAGGTGCGCCGCAGCTTCGACAACGAGACCCACCGCCCGCTGGGCCCGGTGGTCTGCATCAGCCCGTGGAACTTCCCGCTGGCGATCTTCACCGGCCAGGTGGCCGCGGCGCTGGCCGCCGGCAACCCGGTGCTGGCCAAGCCCGCCGAGCAGACCCCGCTGATCGCCGCCGCCGCCGTGCGCCTGCTGCGCGAAGCCGGCGTTCCGGCCGGCGCGGTGCAGCTGCTGCCGGGCCGCGGCGAGACCGTGGGCGCCGCGCTGGTCGGCGACGCCCGCGTCAAGGGTGTGATGTTCACCGGCTCGACCGAAGTCGCGCGCATCCTGCAGCGCAACGTCGCCGGCCGCCTCGACGCCGCCGGCCGCCCGATCCCGCTGATCGCGGAGACCGGCGGACAGAACGCGATGATCGTCGACTCGTCGGCGCTGGCTGAACAGGTGGTGGGCGATGTCCTCAGCTCCGCTTTCGATTCGGCCGGCCAGCGCTGCTCGGCGCTGCGCGTGCTGTGCCTGCAGGAAGACGTGGCCGACCGCGTGCTGGAAATGCTCAAGGGCGCCATGCAGGAACTGAACATGGCCAATCCGGACCGGCTCTCGACCGACGTCGGCCCGGTGATCGACGACGAAGCGCGCGGCAATATCGTGCGCCATGTCGACGCCATGCGCGCCAAGGGCCGCCGTGTCCATCAGGCCGACCCCAACGCCGCACAGGGCGCCAGCTGCCGCAACGGCACCTTCGTGCCGCCGACGCTGATCGAACTGGATAGCATCGAGGAACTCAAGCGCGAGGTGTTCGGCCCGGTGCTGCACGTGGTGCGCTTTCCGCGCGCGGCGCTGGACACCATGGTCAGCCAGATCAACGCCACCGGCTACGGCCTGACGCTGGGCATCCATACCCGCATCGACGAGACCATCTCGCACATCGTCAGCCGTGCCCATGTGGGCAACCTGTATGTCAACCGCAATATCGTCGGCGCCGTGGTGGGCGTGCAGCCCTTCGGCGGCGAAGGCCTGTCGGGCACCGGCCCGAAGGCGGGCGGCCCGCTGTACCTGCACCGCCTGCTGTCGGTCTGCCCGCAGGACGCGGTGGTACGCAGCGTGCGCGCGTCGGAAGCAGGCGGCGGCGCCGAGGCGGCCACGCTGCGCGACGAGGCCGCAGCGGCCTTCCAGGCCTGGGCCAGGGCCGAGCTGCCGTCGGTGGCCGCCGCCTGCGAGCGCCTGGCCGAGGCCTCGCCCTCGGGCCTGACCGTGACGCTGCCCGGCCCCACCGGCGAGCGCAACACCTACACCCTGCTGCCGCGCGAGCACGTGCTGTGCCTGGCCACGCAGGAGGCCGATCTGGCGCTGCAGCTGGGCGCCGTGCTGACCGTCGGCGCAGACGCCGTATGGCCGGAAAACCCTGTCAGCCGGGGGCTGTTTGCGCGCCTGCCTAAGGGCGTACAATCGCGCGTCCGCATGGTGGCCGACTGGACCGCGGCGGACATCGCTATCGATGCGGTGCTGCACCACGGAGATTCCGACCAGCTGCGCACGGTGTGCGAGCAGGTGGCGGTGCGCCCCGGTCCGATCATCGGCGTGCAGGGCCTGGCGCAAGGTGAACCGAATATCGCGCTCGACCGTTTGCTGATCGAGCGCTCGCTTTCGGTCAACACCGCAGCCGCGGGCGGCAATGCCAGTTTGATGACGATCGGCTGAGGCAACCCTCGGACCTCGTCATGTCGAAGCACGCAGCGGTGGCGGCGATCCCGCCCCGGTTGCGTATTGAAGCAAGGTGCGGCACTGCCAGGCTGCACCGCTATAACTGCCGGCAACGGCACCACATCGGCACCATTTGGGACCCAAGGAGATCTGATGAGCTCGACATTCCACAAGACGGCAATGACCGTTGCCCTGACCCTGGCTGGCCTGACCGCCGCCTCCGCCGCGTTCGCGCAGGCCCAGGAAATCAAGCTGGGCTTTGCCGGCCCGATGACCGGCGGCCAGGCGCAGTACGGCAAGGACATGCAGAACGGCATCGTCCTCGCGATCGAGGACATGAACGCCACCAAGCCCAAGATCGGCGGCAAGGAAGTCAAGTTCGTGCTGGTCTCAGAAGACGACCAGGCCGACCCGAAGACCGGCTCGGTGGTGGCGCAGAAGCTGGTGGATAACGGCATCCAGGGCATGCTCGGCCACTTCAACTCGGGCACCACCATCCCGGCGTCGATGGTCTACAACCGCGCCGGCATTCCGCAGATCGCCATGGCGACCGCGCCGGAATACACCAAGCAAGGCTTCAAGACCACCTTCCGCATGATGACCTCCGACACCCAGCAGGGCTCGGTGATCGGCGCCTTCGTGGTGAAGAAGCTGGGCGCGAAGAACATCGCCATCGTCGATGACCGCACCGCGTACGGCCAGGGCCTGGCCGACGAGTTCGAGAAGGCCGCCAAGGCCGCCGGCGGCAAGATCGTGCGCCGCGAGTTCACCAACGACAAGGCGGTGGACTTCAAGGCCGTGCTGACCAACATCAAGCGCAGCAACCCGGACATCATCTTCTACGGCGGCGCCGAGACCCAGTCCGCGCCGATGGCCAAGCAGGTCAAGGAACTGGGCATGAAGGCCCCGCTGGTGTCGGGCGAAATGTCCAAGACCGACAACTTCCTGAAGCTCGCCGGCCCGGCCGCCGAAGGCACCGTGGTGTCGCTGGCCGGCCTGCCGCTGGACCAGATGCCTGGCGGCTCCGCGTACGAGAAGAAGTACGAGAAGCGCTTTGGCTCGAAGGTGCAGACCTACTCGCCGTACGCCTACGACGGCGCCACCGCGATGATGTCGGCCATGGTCAAGGCCGGCTCGACCGACCCGGCGCGCTACCTGCCGGTGCTGGCTGCTACCAATATGCAGGGCGTGACCACCAAGACGCTGGCGTATGACGCGCGCGGCGACCTGAAGGATGGTGGTATCACTGTCTATAAGGTGGTTGGCGGCAAGTGGACGGTGCTGGAGACGGTTGGCGGGAAGTAAGCTGCTGGCTGGTTTTGGCTATGGGAGAACGCTGCCTTTGGGTGGCGTTTTTTCTTTTGGGGGCTTGGCGGCAAGCCTCCCCAAACAATTCCGTATCTCCCCCATTGGCGCATAATCCCGCACTCGCACATTTTTTCAATCCATAGGAGCAGTACGTGTCCGAGCAGGAAGCCAGCTACGACCACGCCATCGGGCTAGCCAACCAGGGGCGCTTCACCGAAGCCCTGCAGATTGCCGACCAGCTGTCGCAGGCCCGCCCCGAGGTGGTTGATTTCGTCACGCTGCGGGCGCGGCTGCACTTTGACAACGGTGACGCCAACGCCGCGCTGGCGGTGCTGGACGAGGCGCTGGCGCGGCTTGACACGCTGCCGCTGCAGCCGCCGCACCGCTGGGCCTCGCGCGGGGTGATCGCGCACCGCTACGGCGCCATGCTGATGAGCCTGGGCCGCGATGCCGAGGCGCGCCCGTGGCTGCATGAGGCCGCGCAACGCGGCGGCCTGCTGACGGGCGAATGGGCCGCGCATTTCCACGCCGGCCTGGCCGCGCTGCGCATGGGCGACATGGCCGCCGCGGCACGCTACTGGCATGACCTGATGGTCCGCAATCCCGACCTGGGCGCAGATGACATCGCACCGCTGGTGACGGACTACATCGCCCGGGCCGAGGCCGCCGGCGTTCCGGTGGAGCCCCTGATGCGCGTCTGCCTGGGCCGCGTGGCCCTGGACAACCCGCATCTGCTGGAGCTCGATCCCGCAGCCGGTGACGCCGTGGCCGCCGACCAGGCCGCCCGTGTGCTGGCCGAGCACCCTGACCACCCCGAGGCGCGCCGCCTGCGTGCACCGCTGCGCCACGGCGTGGGCGACGTCCAGGGGGCACTGGACGACCTGGCGGTCTACCTGCGCCAGGTGCCCGACCCGCAGAGCCAGGTACGCGAACTGGCCTGGCGCCACCAGCTGGCGCAGCGCGCCGACAGCACCCAGCCGGCCGATCGCGAGCCGTGGCTGCGCTTCACGCTGACCGACCAGTCCGACGACGGTGCCGGCTACTACCGCGCCGCCATGGCGCTGGGCGAGTTCATCGACGAGGTGCCGGCCGCCGAGGCCGCGCTGCGGCCGGTGCTTGTGCAGGCCGGCCGTGCCGGCGTGGCGCGCTTCGACCAGTATTTCGCCACCGGCCAGGGCGATGCCGCGGGGCACGGCGGCAATGCCGACCCGCATGTCTATTCGCTGCTTTGCCGGCTGCTGTCGCGCAGCCTGCCGGCCGACGCCGCGCACGTGGACGAGCGCATCGCGCTGCACCAGCAGGGCATGGCCGCCAGCGAGTTCATCGATCACTGGATCGACCTGCTCGACTGCCACGCCGACGCCGGCCAGCACCAGAAAGTAGCCGAGCTGGCCGGCGAGGTGCTCAACCGCTACCCGCTGGAGCGTAACCCGGCCGACGTGACCTGGGCCTTCAGCCGCATGATCGCGGCCTGGAAGGCCATGGGCGGCGCCGAGCCGACCGAGGCCGCCCGTGCCGCGATGATGCATATGGATGCCCGGCTGGACGCGCTGCCGGTGGAAGCCCGCAGCGAGGCCGCGCACCCGATGGCGCATGCGCGCGCGCACTTTGCCGCGCTGCTGCAGGCGCAGGTGGCCGGCATGGACGAGCACGACCGCACTGATGCCCTGGCCGAGATCGAGGCCCAGCAGCGCCGCGCGCTGCTGGTCGAGGACGCCTGGCTGTACAACCGCTTCGGCCAGGTCTGGCGCGACGCGGGCGAGCCCGAGCGCGCGCTGCCGCTGTTCGAACAGGCCGTGGCGCTGACCGAGGGCGATCCGCTGGACCAGGCCGGCCCGCGCGTGCAGCGCGGGCTGGTCCACCATGCAGCGCGGCGCCACGATGCCGCGCTGGCCGACTTTATCGCAGCCTTCGCCGTGCGTGACGACTGGGATGCCGAGGTGTACCTGCGCGCGGTGCAGTCGGCGCTTGGCTTGGACCAGCGTGAAACCGCGCTGGGGTATTTCGAAAAGGCCCGTGCCCGCGGGGCCGCGCAGGGCTCGACGCGCACTTTGTACGCACAGGTGGAGGCCGCGCTCAAGGCAACCCGCCCGATGTGGAAAGTCTGGGGCGTCTGAAACGTCGCTCCGGGCCGCCGAACGGTCTGAACATGTAAGGGATGTAAAAAACGCCATCCGGAGATGGCGTTTTTTACGTGCAGATGACAGAAGTTGTGCGCGTGTTTTGTGCGGTGTCGGACAATCACTGACATGGATTGTGAAGTGCTTACATTACCATGTCGCCATGAATGGACTGAGCCAACTTTTTCCAAGCCTCCCGCTCGCGCCCGGCGGCCTGTTCTGGGTCGGGCTGGCGCTGGTCGGCGCCGGCCTGGCCGGTGAGCTGAGCCGGCGCTGGCTGCGCTGCCCGCGCATCGTCGGGTATGCCGCGGCGGGGCTTTGCGCCGGCATGCTGGGGCGCGGCATCGTCGACGAGAACATGATCAACCAGACCCGTATCCTGATCGATATGGCGCTGGCGCTGGCCTTGTTCGAACTCGGGCATCGCCTCTCGCTGACCTGGCTGCGCGCCAACCGCTGGCTGCTGCTGACCAGTGCCTTTGAAAGCCTGCTGACCTGGGGCCTGGTGGCGGCGGTGCTGCAATGGATCGGCGCCTCGCCCGGCGTGGCGATCCTGGCCGGCGGCATCGCGGTCAGCACCTCGCCCACCATCGTGCTGCAGCTCAAGAATGAGTTGCGCGCCGACGGCCAGGTCACCGAGCGCCTGATGGCGATGGCCGCACTCAACAGCATCTACGCCGCCGCCATCGTGCAGGTCGCCACCGGCTGGCTGCATTCGGAATACGGCAACCTGGGCGCGGCGCTGCTGCATCCGCTGTACCTGCTGGTGGGCTCGTGCCTGCTGGCGTGGGTGGTGGGCAAGCTCGGCCATGCCATCTATGACCGCATGTCGGCCGACGACCACTACAGCTTCCTGGTGCTGGTGGGCCTGGTGCTGTTCACGCTGGCGCTGACCCGGGTACTAAAATTGTCGATGCCGCTGACGCTGATGCTGGCCGGTGTCGTGTTCAAGCACCAGGACAACCAGCCGCATGTGTGGCCGCCGCATTTCGGCAGCGCCGGCAGCCTGCTGATCATCGTGATGGTGGTGTCGCTGGGCCTGCCGCTGACGGCACAGGACTGGGCCGTGGGCGGCGTTTACGCCATCGCGCTGGTGGTGCTGCGCCATGTGGCCAAGCTGGCCGGCGTGGTCTCGCTGGGCTCGTTCTCGGGCCTGAGCCTGCGCCAGTGCATGGCGCTGGGGCTGGCGCTGGCGCCGATGTCGGGCCTCGCCTACCTGCTGATGCATGACGTGGCGCGGCTCTACCCCGGTACCGGCCAGCCGCTGGCGGCCATCATCCTGTGCGCGCTGGCAATCGAACAACTTTTCGGTCCGGTGATCGCGGCCTGGGCGCTGCGCTACGCAGGCGAAGTCCGCGTCGACATCCGGGCCAATGGAGGAGGGCGCTGATGTCGCTCGAAACGTTCAAGCACTCTGAGGCGCTGACCTTCGGCGTGGAGCTGGAGCTGCAGCTGGTCAACCGGCATGACTATGACCTGGCCCCGTTCGCGCCCGACCTGCTGCGCGCGCTCAAGGGCGCCGAGCATGCCGGCGACATCAAGCCGGAGATCAGCCCGTCGATGATCGAGATCAGCACCGGGATCTGCCACACCTACCAGCAGGCGCTGGAAGAGCTGACTGTGATGCGCGACCTGATGGTGGCGGCCTCGCGCTCGCTGAACCTGGGCATTGCCGGCGGCGGCACCCACCCGTTCCAGCAGTGGGCCGACCGCACCATCTCGGATTCGCCGCGCTACCAGTACATCTCAGAGCTGTACGGCTACCTCGCCAAGCAGTTCACGGTGTTCGGCCAGCACGTGCATATCGGCTGCCCCAGCGCCGACGAATCGCTGTTCCTGCTGCACGCCATCGGCCGCTATGTGCCGCACTTTGTGGCGCTGGCGGCATCCTCGCCCTATGTGCAGGGCGTGGATACCGGCTTTGCCTCGGCGCGGCTGAATTCGGTCGCGGCCTTCCCGATGAGCGGGCGGGCGCCGTTCCTGCTGACGTGGGACGCCTTCACCGCGTATTTCGAGAAGATGCGCAATACCGGCGTGATCGAGAGCATGAAGGACTTCTACTGGGATATCCGGCCCAAGCCCGAGTTCGGCACCATCGAGGTCCGCGTGATGGACACGCCGCTGACGGTGCAGCGCGCCTGCGATATCGCCGCCTATATCCAGATGCTGGCGCGCTACCTGCTGCTGTCGCGCCCCTTCATGCCGCAGGAAGACGATTACCTGGTGTACACCTTCAACCGCTTCCAGGCCTGCCGTTTCGGGCTGGAGGGGGAGTACGTGCATCCCAACGAACTGACGCGCATGCCGATCGCCGACCACATCCTGTCGATCTGCGACGCGCTGGTGCCGCACGCCGAGGCACTCGGCTCGCTGGAGGCGCTGGCCAATATCCGCGCGCTGGCCGAGCGCCGCGACGGCGACGCCGAGTGGCTGCGCCAGGTCGATGCCGATGCGCGCAGCCAGCGTGAAACGGTGCGCAAGGCGTGTGACCGGTGGGCTGCCTGAGGCTGCGCCAGGCTGCCCCTTGTCTTATTTGACGCTGTAGCCGCGCCCCTGCATGCAGGCGCCCCAGGCCTGGTAGTACGAGCCCATCGCCTGGCTGGTATTGGCCGCCGCCTGCTGGTTGGCCGCGTTCGCCTGGCGGCGCGACTGCCGGTGCGCCACGCCGCCCCCCACCGTACCCGCTGCCGCGCCGACCGCCGCACCCTTGCCGGCATCGCCGGCCATCGCGCCCACCACCGCGCCCGCCGCGGCGCCGCCCGCGGCACCCCGCACGCGCTGGCCGCTCTGCGCCTGGGCCGGCGGCGGGGCGTTGGCGGCCTGTGCCGGATCCACGCCGGTCTGCTGCTTGGCCCAGCTGTAGCAGGCGCCGTCGTCGCTGGCCTGCTGTTGCTGACTCTGGCCCTTGGCCGGATAGGCCATGGGCTTGTTCTGCGCCATGGCCTGAGCCGGGATCAGCGCCGGGGTCAGCGCGATCGCCGCGGCCAGTACGCCGAGGCCACGGTACAGCTTGCGATGCGGGCATTGCTTCATGATGATGTTCCCCCACGGGTGTCGGCTACGCGACGCTGGACGCACCGACCGGTGCGCAAGTGGCGAGCCGTTCTGTGAAGGCCAGTATTTGCGGCACGCAGGGGTAAGTCAAATCAGCGTTTTGACGGCCCGATGTTATTTGTTTGTAGTGGGTGGCGGGGACAGCAGGAACGCGACCGCTTCCTGCCACCAGGCCGTATCGACATGCCCGGCCCAGTCGTTATGCCCGGCGCCGCCGATCACCGCGAGCCGCCGCGGTTCGCCCAGCGACGCATAGAGCGCCTGGCCGAAGCGTGCCGGCACGATGGTGTCGCGTTCGGCGACCGCGACCATCACCGGGCGGCCGAAGCCTTCCAGGTTGGCCGCGCTGTCGTAGCGGTCGCGCAGCACCCAGCCGGCCGGCAGCCAGGGATAGTGATGCGAGGCAATATGCGCAAGCTTGTCCCACGGCGTGATCAGCAGCACGCCGGCGACGCTCTCGCGCTGGCGCGCCGCGGCCGCTGCGGCCACGCCCGCGCCCAGCGACTCGCCGACCAGCAGCAGCGGGCCGCCGAACTGGCGCCGGGCCAGCGCAATCGATTGTTCCGCGTCTGCCACGAAGCTGCGCTCGCCGAGTGCGCCGGTGCGCGGGCCGTAGGCCGGGTACTCGGCCAGGATCACGCGAAGGCCCAGCTTCGTCAGCGCGCTGGCGTAGTAGCCACGATGCCCGGCGTGCCCGGCATTGCCGTGAAAGACCATGGCGGTGGCGCGCGCCGGTCCGGCCGGTTCGGCGACAAGGCCGCGAAAGTCCTGCGGCCCCGGCCAGGCGCGCAGCCCGGGCGAGACCATGGCGTCGACCGAGGCTTTATCGGGAAAGTAGAGGAAGTGATCCTGCATCATGCTGATTCCGGCAAGCAGGACCAGTCCCGCACCGAGCCAGCGCAGCCCCCTGCGGCGAACCGATTCAGTCCGCGGCGACACCAGCCGCGCTGGCGCCGGTGCCGGGGCGATGGCAGGCATGGCGACGCGCTCAGGCGCAGGCGAACACAGGTTCGCAGCGCACCTCGGTCCTGACCGAGTTGGCGATAAAGCAGGCGCCATGCGCGGCGTGGTGCAGGGCATCGAGTTCTTCGCGCGTGGGCTCGCGCTCGCCGCCAAACGTCACCTGAGGGCGCAGCGTCACCACGGTCATCGCCATCTGCCCGTCCGCGTTCTTTTCCATCACACCGGTGGCCGCATCCAGGTAGCGGTCGACGACAAAGCGTTGCTTCGCCGCCAGCGACAGGAACCACAGCATGTGGCAGCTGGACAGCGAGGCGATGAACATCTCCTCGGGATCGACCGCGCTCGCATCCGACATCGGCAATGGCACCACATGGGGTGATGACGATCCCGGGACTTCCGCGCCACCGTCAAAGCGCAGCACATGCCTGCGGCTGTAGCGGTTGCCGGCGAAATCCTGCCCGTCGCGTTGCCACAGGACTTCAGCGGTGTATGTGGACATGCAAAGACTCCTAACGTTAGGAAAACCTCAGGCGCCGTGCGGCACGCTTTCGCCGTCGCGCAGGCCCAGGCGCTGGTTGGCCGCCACGGCGACATCGATCAGCTTCGGGCGCGGCAGGTTCAGGTTGCGCATCATCTCGATGAACTCTTCACGCGTGCGGCCGGCGACGCGGCTGTTGTGGGCGCGCTCCTGGCCGATGGTGGACGAGGTGCGGCCCTTGTAGTCGTGGGCCGGATAGACCTGCGTGTCGTCGGGCAGCGCAAACAGCTTCCTGGTCAGGCTGTCGTAGAGCGTGCCGGCGTCGCCCGACTGGAAGTCGGTGCGGCCGCAGCCGTCGATCAGCAGGGCATCGCCGGTGAAGACGCGGCGCACGATGCCGTCGGGCGTGGGCTCTTCCCACAGGTAGCTCATGCTGCCGGCGGTGTGCCCGGGCGTATGGATGGCGCGCAGCACCTGCTTGCCGAAGGCGACAGTGTCGCCGTCGATCAGCTGCTTCTGCGCGGGCTTGATATCGCAGCCGGACGGCGCCGCGGTGTGCGCGCCGGTCTGCAGCGCAAGGTGGCCGGCCGAGGTGATGTGGTCGGCATGGGCATGGGTCTCGATGACCCACGCCAGCCGCGCGCCGGTTGACTTCAGCAGCGCCAGGTCGCGTTCCAGCTGGTGGTCGACCGGATCGATCAGCAGCGCGTCCCCGGTGGCGGCGTCGATCAGCAGGTAGGTGAAGGTGGACGAGGTGTCGTCGAACAGCTGGTGGAAGGTCTGCATGGCTGCCCTCTTGTTTTTCGTTCGGGGAACGCCGCCATGATACGCCGCGCTGCGCGCGCGGACATTAGCATTCCACGATATTCACCGCCAGCCCGCCGCGCGCCGTCTCCTTGTACTTGGTCTTCATGTCGGCACCGGTCTCGCGCATGGTCTTGATCACCGAATCGAGCGATACGTAGTGCGTGCCGTCGCCGCGCAAGGCCATGCGCGCCGCGTTGACCGCCTTGACCGAGGCCATTGCGTTGCGCTCGATACACGGGATCTGCACCAGTCCGCCAACCGGGTCGCAGGTCAGCCCGAGGTTGTGCTCCATGCCGATCTCGGCCGCGTTCTCGACCTGCGCCGGGCTGCCGCCCTGCACCGCCGCCAGCGCGCCGGCGGCCATCGAGCAGGCCACGCCGACTTCGCCCTGGCAGCCGACCTCGGCGCCGGAAATCGACGCATTGAGCTTGTACAGCAGCCCGATCGCGCCCGCGGTCAGCAGGAAGTCGACCACGCCTTGCTTGCTGGCACCCGGCACGAAGCGGTCGTAGTAGTGCAGCACCGCGGGGATGATGCCGGCCGCGCCGTTGGTAGGTGCCGTGACCACGCGCCCGCCGGCGGCGTTCTCTTCATTGACTGCGATGGCGTACAGGTTGACCCAGTCCATCACCGAGAGCGGGTCGGACAGGGTGCGCTCGGCGCGCTCGGTCAGGCTGCGGAACAGCTCCGGCGCACGGCGCTTGACCCTGAATGGCCCCGGCAGCTCGCCGTCGGTGCGGCAGCCGCGCGCCACGCACGCCTGCATCACATCCCAGATATGCAGCAGGCCGCTGGTGACTTCCGCCTCGCTGCGCCAGGTCAGCTCGTTTTCCATCATCAGCCGCGCGATGCTCTTGCCACTGGCGGTGGCCATCTCCAGCATGTCCTTGCCGCTGCGGAACGGGTGCGGCAGCTGCTGCGCGGCATTGAGCACCTGCGTATTGGGTGCGCCCGCGGTCACGACGAAGCCGCCGCCGACCGACAGGTAGCGCGCCTCGCGCAGCGATGCACCGCCGGCGTCGAAGGCATGAAACTTCATGCCGTTGGGGTGCTCGGCCATCGCTTCGCGCCGGTAGAAGGCGATGTGCTCCTTCTCGACAAAGGGCACGACATGCTGGCCCAGCAGGGACAGCTCGCGGCCCGCGCGCAGCGCGGCCAGGCGCGTGTCGATCGAATCGGGATCGATGGTGTCGGGGGCTTCCCCCATCAGGCCGAGGATCACGCCCTTGTCGGTGCCGTGGCCCTTGCCGGTGGCGCCCAGCGAGCCATAGAGCTCGGCACGCACGCTCGCCACCTGCGGCAGCAGGCCGTCGCGCTCAAGCCCCTGCGCGAACATCAGCGCAGCGCGCATCGGGCCTACGGTATGCGAGCTCGACGGGCCGATGCCCACCTTGAACAGATCAAAGACGCTGACTGCCACGGAATGTCTCCAGCAATGGGATGGCCCTGAAGAGGCTCTTCTTGGTCGGTTGGCGTGGCTGCGGCGGGCACCGCGACACCGCGATGCCCGTCATCTCGAGCATAGTTCGTTGGCGGGCCGCGGGGGCGGGGGGGGCGCTACGCCTCAGTCCACCACGTAGTCGCTGACCGGCACGCAGGCGCAGAACAGGTTGCGGTCACCATACACGTTGTCGGCACGGCCGACCGGCGGCCAGTACTTCTGCGTGCGCAGCGATGCCACCGGGTACGCGGCTTCCTCGCGCGTGTACTTGTGGGTCCACTCGTCGGCGGTCACCACCGCGGCCGTGTGCGGCGCGTGCTTGAGCGGGTTGTCGTCGCGGTCGAAGGTGCCGTCGGCAACGCGGCCGATTTCCTGGCGGATCGCGATCATCGCGTCGATAAAGCGGTCCAGCTCGTGCAGCGCCTCGCTCTCGGTCGGCTCGATCATCAGCGTGCCCGGCACCGGGAAGCTCATGGTCGGGGCGTGGAAGCCGTAGTCCATCAGGCGCTTGGCCACGTCTTCATTGCTGATGCCGGTGTCCTTCTGCAGCGGGCGCAGGTCCAGGATGCACTCGTGCGCGACCAGGTCGTGCTGGCCGGTGTACAGCACCGGGTAGTACGGGGCCAGGCGCTTGGCGACATAGTTGGCCGCCAGGATCGCGTTCTCGGTGGCGGCGGTCAGGCCGGCCGAACCCATCATCGCGATATACATCCACGAGATCGGCAGGATGCTGGCCGAGCCGAACGGCGCCGCCGAAACGCCGCCGATGCCGCGGTCGTCGCGGCGATAGCCGACGCTGTCCTGGTTGGGCAGGAAGTCAGCCAGGTGCGCGCCGACTGCAACCGGGCCCACGCCCGGGCCGCCGCCGCCGTGCGGGATGCAGAAGGTCTTGTGCAGGTTCAGGTGCGACACGTCGCCGCCGAACTGGCCCGGCGCGGCGGTGCCGACCATGGCGTTCATGTTGGCGCCGTCCACGTACACCTGGCCGCCGTGCTGGTGCACGATCTCGCAAATCTGCTGCACGCCCTGCTCGAACACGCCATGCGTGGACGGGTAGGTGATCATGATCGCCGCCAGGTTCTTGCTGTGCTGCTCGGCCTTCTTCGCCAGGTCTTGCAGGTCGACGTTGCCGTCCTCATCGCAGGCTACGACCACCACCTTCATGCCGGCCATCTGCGCCGACGCCGGATTGGTGCCGTGTGCGGACGACGGAATCAGGCAGATGTCGCGATGGCTCTCGCCGCGGCTGGCGTGGTAGGCGTGGATGATCAGCAGGCCCGCGTACTCGCCCTGCGAGCCGGCGTTGGGTTGCAGGCTCACCGCGGCGTAGCCGGTGGCGGCGCACAGCATGGCCTCGAGCTGGTCGATCATCTCGCGGTAGCCCACGGTCTGGTCCAGCGGCGCGAACGGGTGGATCTGGCTGAATTCGGGCCAGGTCACCGGGATCATCTCGCTGGTGGCGTTCAGCTTCATCGTGCACGAGCCCAGCGGGATCATGGTGCGGTCCAGCGCCAGGTCCTTGTCGGCCAGCATGCGCAGGTAGCGCAGCATCTCGTGTTCGGCGTGGTGCGTGTTGAACACCGGGTGGGTCAGGTATTCGCTGGTGCGTGCCAGTTCGGGGGGGAAGCCGTCCTGCGCGACGGCCTCGAGCTTGTCGAAGTCCACGTCCGCGGGCAACGGCTTGCCTTGCATGAATACTTCCCACAGCGCGACCACGTCGGCACGGGTAGCGGTCTCGTCCAGCGAGATGCCGACGCGCGTGGCGCTGATATGGCGCAGGTTGATGCCGCGCGCGGTGGCCGCGGCATGGATGGCATCGGTGTTGAAGCCGGTTTCCAGCGTCAGCGTATCGAAGAAGCTGGCGTTGGTGCGCGCGAAGCCGAGCTTTTCCAGGCCGGCGGCCAGCGTCGCGGTCAGGCGATGCACACGCTGCGCGATGCGCTTCAGGCCCTGCGGACCGTGGTAGACGGCATACATCGAGGCCATTACGGCCAGCAGCACCTGCGCAGTACAGATGTTCGAGGTGGCCTTCTCGCGGCGGATATGCTGCTCGCGCGTCTGCAGGGCCAGGCGATAGGCCTTGTTGCCCTGCGCATCGATGGTCACGCCCACCAGGCGGCCCGGCATCGAGCGCTTGAAGGCGTCCTTCACCGCCATATAGCCGGCGTGCGGGCCGCCGAAGCCCAGCGGCACGCCGAAGCGCTGCGAGTTGCCCACGGCCACGTCGGCGCCCCATTCGCCAGGCGCGGCGATCAGCGTCAGCGCCAGCAGGTCGGCGGCAGCCACCACCAGGCCGCCGGCGGCGTGCACGGCGTCGGCGATGGCGCGGTAGTCGTTGACGTCGCCGTTTACGCCCGGGTACTGCAGCAGCACGCCGAAGGCGTTGGCCGCGGCGGCATCGGCGGCGGGGCCGACCTTGACCTCGATGCCCATCGGCAGCGCGCGCGTGCGTACCACTTCCAGCGTCTGCGGCAGCACGTCGTCGGCCACGTAGAAGGTGTTCGAATCGTGCTTGTTCACGCGCTGCAGCAGCGTCATGGCTTCGGCCGCGGCAGTGCCTTCATCCAGCATCGACGCATTGGCGATATCCAGCCCGGTCAGGTCGGTGACCATCTGCTGGAAGTTCAGCATTGCTTCCAGGCGGCCTTGCGAGATTTCCGGCTGGTAGGGCGTGTAGGCGGTGTACCAGGCCGGGTTCTCGAAGATATTGCGCAGGATGACGCCGGGCGTGACGGTGTTGTAGTAGCCCTGGCCGATAAAGCTCTTCAGCACCCTGTTCTTGCCTGCCAGCCCGCGCAGCCTTGCCAGCGCGGCTTCCTCGCTCAGCGGCTCGGTGAACTCGCCCATCGGCATGCCGTCGCGGCGGCGGATGGCGGCGGGGATGACGGCGTCGATCAGCGCGGCGCGGCTGTCATAGCCGAGCACCTTCAGCATGTGCTGCTGTTCGGAGGTATCGGGGCCGATATGGCGGGCGGCGAAGGCGTCGCGCGCCTCCAGTTCGGCCAGCGTGGGTCGGTTCACTTGGGCGGCATTCATGGGAAGCGGGGCGTTCATTGGCAAGAACCTCGTGGGGTGCGCGCCGGCCGGTGGTCAGCCGGGACGGCGCGCGTCAGTCTGCAGTGGCCGGTCCAACCATGGACCGGCGCGGCCGGCGTCAGGCGCCGACGCTGGCCTTGTAGGCGTCGGCCGACATCAGGCCGTTGACGTCGTCGCCGTTGGCCGGCTTGAGCTTGAACAGCCACGCGTCGAAGGCGTCGGCGTTGACGCTCTCCGGGGCAGCCGTGGCGGCCTCGTTGACGGCGATCACTTCGCCGGCCACGGGGGCGTAGATGTCGGAAGCGGCCTTCACCGATTCCACCACTGCCAGCGCGTCGCCGGCACCGACCGACTTGCCCACTTCGGGCAGTTCCAGGAAGACGATGTCGCCCAGCGCGTCCTGCGCGTGGTCGGTGATACCGATGGTGAGCGTGCCGTCGGCTTCGACGCGTACCCACTCATGCGACTCGGTGTACTTGAGGTCAGCGGGGAAATTCATGAAGGTTCTCCGGATACAGATTTGTTTCTTGTTGGGTGATGCCTGCCCGGCAAGCGCCGGCAGGCGAGGGCGACCGTTGGGTGAGCGCTTAGCTCACGAGTGCCTTGCCATTACGCACAAACGGCAGTTTAACCACAGTCGCGTTGAGTTTGCGGTCGCGGATCTCCACCTGCACGGTATCGCCCACGGCGACATCCTTGGGCAGGCGGGCAAAGGCGATGGACTGCGACAGCGACGGGCTGAAGGTGCCGCTGGTGATTTCACCGTCACCGGCCGGCGTGATCACTTTCTGGTGGGCGCGCAGGACGCCGCCTTTGTCACGCAGGATCAGGCCGAGGAATTGCTGGCGCGAACCGGCTGCGGCCAGTGCCGCCTTGCCGGTGAAGTCACGCTCGCTCTGCAGGTCAACGGTCCAGGCCAGGCCCGCATCCAGCGGCGAGGTGTTGATATCCATGTCCTGGCCGTACAGGTTCATGCCGGCTTCCAGGCGCAGCGTGTCGCGCGCGCCCAGGCCCGCCGGGCGCACGCCGGCGGCGTTCAGCTTTTCCCAGACGGCGGCGACGTTCTCGGCCGGCACCACCAGTTCGAAGCCGTCTTCGCCGGTGTAGCCGGTGCGCGCCACCATGATCTCGCCGAGGGCCGGGTCCTGGACCACGGCGGCGTTGAAGGGCTTGAGCGTGTCCGACGGCTGGGTCGAGGGGAAAGTGCTCCACACTTTGGTGCGGGCGTTGGGCCCCTGCACGGCGACGATCGCCAGAGGCTGCACGCCTGCAGGCGCAACGTCCTCGCGGCGCGGCGTGATGGTCACATCGCTGCCGGTGGCGGCATTGCGCGCGCGGATCCATTCGATGTCGCCCAGCGCGGTGCTGGCGTTGACGACCAGGCGGAAGTGGTCCTCGGCAAAGAAGTAGACGATCAGGTCGTCGATCACGCCGCCTTTCTCATCCAGCATGCAGGAGTAGAGCGCCTTGCCCGGGGTCTGCAGCTTGTCGACATTGTTGGCCAGCAGGCCGCGCAGGAAGCTGCGGGTATTGGCGCCAGCGAGGTCGACCACGCACATGTGCGACACGTCGAACATGCCGGCGTCGGTGCGCACAGCATTGTGTTCTTCGATCTGGGAGCCGTAGTTGACCGGCATGTCCCAGCCGCCGAAATCAACCATGCGGGCGCCGAGGGCGCGGTGGATGGCGTTGAGGGGCGTGGCCTGGAGCGTCATGGAATCCTCTGGGGCAGTCTCGGTTGGCGAAAACAAAAAAGGGCCATCCGCCGCAACGCTCGCCGCGCCTGAATGTGGCGTGGCAATCCGCTGCGGCGGATGACCCCTCTGTCCTCGATACCTGAGAGATTACAAGGCGGATCCTGCCGGACCCCGTCCTCGTGCGCCCCTTCGGTGGGCACGCTCGCCACGAATGGCGGGTGCCGCTCTCCAGAGTTCGGCATGCATCGTGTGCATATTGCATGCCGATCCGATCGGTCCGTGGTGCCTGAGAGTTTTCGGGTGATACCCCTTCGGCGGCGCAGGCGATGCGCGCTCTCCCGGTCGGATGCGCGCAATGTACGGGAGGCCCCGGCCTTTGTCAAACGGGCCAGGGGAGCCTGCCGTACCTGTCGCTGCGGTGGTCTGGCTTACTTCTTCTTGTCGTCGGTGACAACGTTACCGATCACGCCGCCCACGGCCGCGCCACCCAGCGTACCCAGCGCGCTACCGTCGGTGAGGATGGCGCCGCCCACGGCGCCCGCGCCCGCGCCAATGGCGGTATTACGCTGCTTCGGGGTCATATCCGCGCAACCGGCAAAGGCCGCGACGGTCACGCCGATCAGGGTCACCTTGGTCAAAGTCTGCAGGGTTTTCATTATTGGCTCCGATGTGATGATTCAAGCATGTCAACCCCGCCGCGCAGGCCAGGGGGACATACTAGTTAGAGCGTTTGGTTGCGCGATTGGCTCCGGCCTTTACGAAGTGTTACGCCGGTGACACAACCGGCCGTGTCAACGCGGCTTGCGCTGACTGACCTGCCGCGGCCAGCGTGTTAACATCGGCAGCTTTGCCGCCGTGCCCGTTTCTTGGGTGCTGGCGTGTCCCGCCTGGCCTTCCGCTGTTCCTGCCGATTTCCCTGCCTCCAACCGCATCCCACGCATGACCCATGGCCTGAACTCCGCCCAATCCGAAGCCGTCCGCTACCTGGACGGCCCTTGCCTGGTGCTGGCCGGGGCGGGCTCCGGCAAGACCCGGGTGATCACGCAGAAGATCGCGCATCTGATCGAGGACAAGGGCTTCGAGCCGCGCCATATCGCCGCCGTCACCTTTACCAACAAGGCCGCCAAGGAGATGCAGGAGCGCATCGGCAAGCTGATGGAGGGCAAGACTACGCGCGAGGGCAAGCGCATTCCGCTCAAACAGCTGACGGTCTGTACCTTCCACTCGCTCGGGGTGCAGATCCTGCGCATGGAGGCCGAGCACGTGGGCCTGAAGCCGCAGTTTTCGATCATGGATTCGGACGACTGCTTCGGCCTGATCCAGGAGCAGCTCGGCACCACCGACAAGAAGCTGATCCGCGGCGTGCAGGGCACGATCTCGCTGTGGAAGAACGGCATGGTCGATCCGGAGGCAGCGATCGCGCAGGCCGCCAATGCCGACGAGCACCAGGCCGCGCTGGTCTACCGCAACTACGTGGCCACGCTGCATGCCTACCAGGCGGTGGATTTCGACGACCTGATCCGCCTGCCGGCCGAACTGTTCGCGCGCAATGAAGCGGTGCAGCTCAAGTGGCAGAACCGCCTGCGCTACTTCCTGGTCGACGAATACCAGGACACCAACGCCTGCCAGTACCAGTTGCTCAAGCTGCTGGCGGGCGGCTCGCACCTGCGCGCGCCGGCCTTTACCGCGGTGGGCGACGACGACCAGGCCATCTACGGCTGGCGCGGCGCCACGCTGGACAACCTGCGCGGGCTGCAGACCGATTTTCCGGACCTGAAGGTGATCAAGCTGGAGCAGAACTACCGCTCCACCGTGCGCATCCTGGAAGCGGCCAACGCGGTTATCGCCAACAATCCCAAGCTGTTCGACAAGAAGCTGTGGAGCGAGCACGGCATGGGCGACCCCATCGCCATCCACCCGATGAACGACGAGGAGCACGAGGCCGAGTCGGTGGTGTTCCGCCTGTCCGCGCACAAGTTCGAGCGCCGCGCGCAGTTCCGCGACTACGCCATCCTGTATCGCGGCAACCACCAGGCGCGGCTGTTTGAGCAGATCCTGCGGCGCGAGCGCATTCCCTATGTGCTTTCAGGCGGCCAGAGCTTCTTCGACAAGGCCGAGATCAAGGACATCTGCGCCTACCTGCGCCTGATTGCCAATCCCGACGACGATCCCGCCTTTATCCGCGCCATCACCACGCCGCGCCGCGGCGTGGGAAACACCACGCTGGAAGTGCTGGGCACCTTTGCCGGACAGGCCAAGGTGTCGCTGTTCGAGGCCGCGATGATGGGCGGTATCGAAGGCAAGCTGCAGCCGCGCCAGCTGGAGCCGCTGCGCGTGTTCTGCGAATCGATGGTACGGCTGGCCGACCGCGCGGCCAAGGATCCCGCCACCGTGGTGCTGGACGACCTGATGGAAGGGATCCACTACGAGGCCTACCTGTACGACAGCTTCGACGAACGGCAGGCGCAGTCGCGCTGGACCAACACGCTGGAATTCCTGGACTGGCTCAAGCGCAAGGGCACCAAGCCCGAAGGCGCCGAGGGCGAGGAAGCCACCGGTTTCGACAATGCCGACGGCTTCGGCAGCGAAGGCAAGAACCTGCTGGAGCTGACCCAGACCGTGGCGCTGATGAGCATGCTGGAAGGCCGCGAGGAAGATCCCGACGCGGTGCGGCTGTCCACGCTGCATGCGTCCAAGGGGCTGGAGTATCCGCACGTGTTCCTGGTCGGTGTGGAGGAGGGCATCCTGCCGCACTGCCGCGAAGACGAGGACATGAGCGACGAGAAGATCGAGGAAGAGCGGCGGCTGATGTATGTCGGCATCACCCGCGCCCAGCGCAGCCTGCATGTCAGCTGGTGCAAGAAGCGCAAGCGTGCGCGCGAAACCTACTCGTGCCAGCCTTCGCGCTTTATCGGCGAGATGAAGCTGGAGGAGGCGCCTGCGCCGGTGGATGAAACCCCGGCGATGAGCCCCAAGGACCGGCTCGGCGCGCTCAAGGCACTGCTGGGAACCGGCGGCAAGACGGCCCCGGGCTGAACGGGGCGCTACAGTCCCGATACAAAGGCATACCAGCTGACAAGACGCCGGGTGCAGGCATACCTGGTATGGCGGCTGTGCTGCTCGAGCCGTTCTACTGCGTCGAATCCTCGCGCAGCCGCGCCACCGGCGGGGTCGGCATGGGGTTGTCGATCGCGGCCGACATTGCCGCGCGCCATGGCGGCGAGCTGACCCTGAGCAACCGCCCCGAAGGCGGCCTGCCCGCGCGCCTGTCCCTACCGCGCGGCTGACGCCGCCAGCGTGACGTACTGCGAGCCGCGCTGCCCGTGCGTGAAGTCGAGCGGGAAATCGCCCACGTCCACGCGCCCCTGCAGTGCCCGCCGCATCTCGGCCGCGCCGCTGCCGCGCAGGCCGGCCAGCGCGCGCGCCAGCCATGCCGCGCCGATATAGCCGGCCAGCGTGGCCGGCGACGGCGGCTCATCCAGGTATTGCTTCATGCGCGCCACGTGTTCCTTCACCACCCGCAGCGTGGCCTGTTGCGGCCCGGGCGCGACCTGGGTCAGCACCATGCCGCCGTTGTAGCCAGCGCCCAGGATTTCGCGCGCGGCGGTGGCGCTGACCGACGACAGCCCGACCAGGAAACCGTACCAGCCCTGCACCGCCAGCGCGCGGCCCAGTCCGGCGTAGGCGAGGGTATCGCCCGCCACGATCACCGCGCCCGGGCGGGTGGCGGCGATGCGCCGGGCGGCGGCCTCGGGATTGGCGTCGAGCGGCACCGCGCGCGTCCCGGTCTGCGCCTCCAGCCGGGCCAGCGACGGGGCGGCGAAGTCCGGCGCCAGGGCCAGCGCGATGCTGGTCATGCCGTAGCTGCGCAGCTGGCGTACCGCCGCGTCCAGTTCGGCCTGGTAGTCGGCACGGGTGAACCAGACGTTGTCGGCCGTCAGCGCAAGGCCCGACAGCGGCGCCACGATCTGCACGCCGCGCCGGCCCAGCTCGGCCGATGCCGCCAGCGCCGGCAACAGCCGGTCGCCCGGGCCGAACAGCAGCTCGGCGCGGTCGGTATCGGCCAGCGACACCGCCTGCGCCAGCGCGCGGCGCGGGTCGGGATCGGCGTCGCGGACCACGTGCGCGATGCGCACCGGGCCGTTGCCGGCGTTGACGGCGTCGAACATGACCTTGGCCCCGGCCAGGTAGTCGCGCGCAAGGTCGGCTTGTGCGCCGCCGCGGTCGAGCAGGTGGCCGACCACGACCGTGCGGCGCGCCTGCGACAGTGCTGGCCAGGCGGGCAGGGCCAGGGCCGCGCCGGCGGCGGCAAGCAGGCGGCGCCGGTGCCGGGCCGGTGCTGCCAGGTGCCTGCGCAGCGGTGGGTACGGCGGAAACATCGGAGTCTGGTCGGGAGTTGGCATTGCAGGGGGGCAGGTGACGCGCGGGCCGGCGGTGGCGCGCAGCGTATCCGCCGCACATGACACCAATGTGACGCCTGCCGCCCCGCAGGTCCAATGCCCGCGCTTGACGGCGGTCAACGCGCCGGCGGCGGTGCGGCCCTACGATGGGCCGTCATACACCCATACCCCCGCGCCCCCATGATCCCGTCTGCCATAACTTCCCCTGCGCCCGACCGCCGCGCGCTGTCCGACTTCCGTGCGCTGGCCGGCCGCATCGACGGCAACGGCCCGCGCTATACCTCGTACCCGACGGCCGACCGCTTCCGCAACGGCCCCGACCTGTCGCTGTACCACGACGCACTGGCCGCCTGCCGCGCCGACGCGCCGGCGCCGCTGTCGCTGTACCTGCATATCCCGTTCTGCGAGAACATCTGCTACTACTGCGGCTGCAACAAGATCATCACGCGCGACCATGGCCGCAGCGCCCGCTACGTCAACTACCTGGGCCGCGAAATGGCGCTGGTGGCAGACCGGCTCGGGCCGCGCCGCCAGGTGCTGCAGTCGCACTGGGGCGGGGGCACGCCGACCTTCCTCGACCCCGGCGAGATGCGCCGCGTGATGGCGCTGCTGCATGAGCATTTCGAGCTGGCGGCCGAGGGCGAGCATTCGATCGAGATCGATCCGCGCCGCGTCGACCACGCCCGCATGGCGCTGCTGGCCGAACTGGGCTTCAACCGCGTCAGCCTGGGCGTGCAGGATTTCGATCCCGAGGTCCAGCAGGCCATCCATCGCATCCAGCCCTTCGAAGAGACCCGCGCCGTGGTGGATGCCGCACGCACGCTGGGTTTCCGCTCGGTCAGCCTGGACCTGATCTACGGCCTGCCGCACCAGACCGCGGCGCGCTTTGGCCGCACCATCGATCAGGTGCTGGCGCTGCGCCCCGACCGGCTCTCGGTCTATAGCTACGCGCACCTGCCGCATGTGTTCAAGCCGCAACGCCGCATCGATGAAAACGCCTTGCCGCCCGCCGGCGAGAAGCTCGACATCCTGGTCTCCACCATCGAGCGGCTGAGCGCCGAGGGCTACGTCTACATAGGTATGGACCATTTCGCGCTGCCCGACGACGACCTCGCCGTGGCCCAGCGCGAAGGGCGGCTGCAGCGCAACTTCCAGGGTTACTCAACGCATGCCGGCTACGACCAGGTCGGGCTCGGCATTTCCGCGATCGGCGCGATCGCGGGGCGCTACGTGCAGAATGCGCGCACGCTGGACGAGTACTACGGCGCGCTCGACCACGGCCGCCTGCCGCTGGCGCGCGGCGTGGCGATGAGCGCCGACGACCACCTGCGGCGCGAGATCATCGGCGCCCTGATGTGCAATGGAGTGCTCGATATCCCGGCGCTGGAAGCGCGCCACGGCATCCGCTTCGGCACGGCCTTTGCGCCGGAACTGGCCGACCTCGCCGCGCTGGGCGCGGACGGACTGGTGCAATGCGCGCCGGACCGCATCACCGTGACGCCGCTGGGCCGGCTGCTGGTGCGGCGCGTGGCGATGGTGTTCGACCGCTACCTGCGCGAAGACGCCGCGCGGCCAGCGTCCACGGGTGCCCAGGCCGTTGCCGCCAACGATGGCGCGCAGCCGGTGCGCTTCGTGCCGCGGGCGCGGTACTCGCGCGTGGTGTAGCGGCCGCGCAAGCGGTACGGACGAAAAAAAGCCCGCGCAATGTGCGCGGGCTTTTTGTTTGCAGCAGGCGGACTTACTTGGCGGCGTTGGCCATGTAGTCCGAGGCGGCGATCACGTCGGCGTCCGGGCCGGCGTAGCCACCCTTGGGCGGCATCACGCCCTTGCCCTTGAGCGCAAAGTTGTGGACCGCGTCCATGCCTTCCTTCAGGCGCGGCGCCCAGGCGGCCTTGTCGCCGAACTTGGGCGCACCGGCCACGCCGGCGGCGTGGCAGGCGGCGCAGACCTGCTCGTAGACCTTCTTGCCCACGTCGGCCGAGGCGGCCGGCGCAGCAGCGGGTGCGGCGGCAGCAGCTGCCGGGGCCGCTGCCGAGGGAGCCGCCGGTGCAGGCGCGGCACCGGCGGCCGGAGCGGCGGCTTCAGGGGCTGCGGCAGTCGCCGGCGCGGCGGCAGCCGGGGCAGCCGGTTCCGGGAACTTGGCACCGCCGGCGTCGGCCATGTAGACCACGGCACGGGCCAGTTCGTAGTCGGCGTAGTCGTCCGGCGTGGTGCCGGCACGCGCGGCCATCGCGCCCTTGCCGTTTATCACCGACTTCATCAGGCCGTCAAAGCCCTGGCCGATGCGCGCGGTCCAGTCGCCGGCGTTGGCGTACTTGGGTGCGCCCGCTGCGCCGGTGGCGTGGCACGCGGCGCAGATTTCCTTGTAGACCTGCTCGCCCGTCTTGAAGACGCGCGGCGCGTTGGGATCCTTGATTTCGAGCGAGGCAACCGGCTTGATGCGGTCGTTGACGGCTTCCGCCGTGGTGGCGGCGCCGGCGCTTTCAGTCGAGCCGTGTCCGACAAAGTTGACCAGCAGAATGATCACGATGATCGGCACCAGGAAAGCCGCGATCACAACTGCGATCAGTTGCTTCGGGGTCTTGATGGGAGACTCGTGTTCGTCGTGTTCGTTGTGGACGTCGCTCATACAGAACTCTCAGTTTTGCAGGAAACCTTCTGGCCGCTTACGCTCGGCTTGCTTATTCTGGCCCGGTCTTGGTCACTCGCTGACCGCTGTCCGGCCCCATGCGGACCGCCCGTGCTGGCTGCGGCCCTTGCCTGACTTGGGTCTGTTGCTATTTGCGCGCTGCGGACTGTCTCCCGGACCGGACCTGATTGTCGCCGACAACAAGCCGCGCGGCCTTGACCCCGGTCGACTCATTGCATCGGCGGTGTGGCGGGCACGATTTGACGCAAATAGCTGGCGATTATAGCGCCAAAGGCCCCCCGCCAGTGCCAAAAAGCGGCGGTTGCGAGACGTTCCCTCAAGCCCCTGGCGGGCCCGCATGGACGGCACGGGGCAAACGCGGTATCCTATGCGACTTTCCTGCGGCGGCACTCGCCCGCCGCAACCGCTGTACCCACAAACCGGTTGCAAAACCGTCCTGTGCGCCCGTAGCTCAATGGATAGAGTACTGCCCTCCGAAGGCAGGGGTTGCTGGTTCGATCCCAGCCGGGCGCACCAATCCCCACAAGGGTTTCCAGCCGTTTTCCCCGTCCTGCCCCGCACCGACTGTAGCTAAACTGCAGCCAGCTTCGGCGCCGGCACCGTCGTCAGCGGCGCCACCCACTGCGCCAGGTGATCCGCCGACAGGTGCGCATACCGCTGCACCATCTCCATCGTCTCCCAGCCGCCCAACTCCTTGAGCACCTGCAACGGCGTGCCGCGCTGCACGTGCCAGCTCGCCCAGGTATGTCGCAGATCGTGCCAGCGGAAGTCGCGGATCCGCGCACGGCCCAGCGCCTTGCCCCACGCGGCCGTGCTCGTCTGGTACACCGGCTTGCCCCGGTAGACGAACACTGCCGCGACGTGCTCGGCCTCGCGCTTCTTCGGCAACTGCCGTCGCAGCACGGCCACCGCCGTGTCCGACAGCGGCACGGTGATGGCCTTGCGGGCCTTTGCCTGGTCGGGATGGATCCACGCCACCCGCCGCGCCAGATCCACCTGCGACCACTGCAGCCCGGTCACGTTGGCCCGCCGCAGCCCCGTTTCGAGGCTGAAGCGGGCCATGTCCGCCAGATGCTCGGGCAGCTCGGCGAGCAGGCGCTCCGCCTCGGCGGCGGTCAGCCAGCGGATCCGCTTGCTGGCCACCTTCGCGCGCTTGCGCTTGGGGGCGCTGTCGAGCCACCCCCATTCCACCGCAGCATTGAGTACCGCCGACAGCACGCCGATCACGCGGCGCACCGTGCCGGCGCTCACCGTGGCGTCCAGCTCCTTGACCCCCTGCCGCGTCCGCACCGTGCGGCGCTCCGCCCGCTTTGCTCGAGCAATCGCATCCACGCGGTCCCGGTCGATCTGGCCCAGCTCCACGCCCCCAAGGTGCGCATCGAGCCAGCGCAGGTGCGTCTTGCTGGTGTCCAGACTGGCCAGGCCAGCCCGGTCCTCAACGTAACGCACCACGGCATCGTTCCACGTGTAGCGGGGCCGCGCCCCCAGTTTGGCCTGATTCCACAGATCCACCTTCAGGCGGTCGTGGAGTTCCTGCGCCCGCTTCTGGTCGCCGGTGCCAGTGCTTCCTTGTACCGGCGGCCCCCCGCCCGGGGGGTACAGCTTGTAATACCAATTGTTGCTACCTTTGCGTTTGAAGAGCGACATGGCTCACCTTCCTTTGCCTGGTCGCCTTGCACAACTCGCGGGGTCCATTGTCCGGCGAGGTAACGTTCCAGAGCAATCGTTGAGAACATCCAGCGTTTGCCGACCTTGCGACCGGGCAACTCCCCGGCCTTGGCCTTGAGCCGCACCGTCTCCGGGTGCGCCCCGAGCAGCGCGGCCGCGTCCACCAGGCCGACCGAGCTGGGGGCCGCGACCGATGTGGCGGAATGCACCGTCATGCGGCACCTCCCGGCGCGTCCGGCGCGATCCCCGTCGCCAATAAGCGACGGCGGATAGTCATGGCGCGGGCCTGCGAGCACCCGACAAACTGGCGGATGGCCGCGACGGTCGGCTTGAGTTCGCCGCGCCGTACCGCCGCCGCCACCTGATCGTCGTCCGCAGGACTGGCGTCGCTACTGGCTTCGTTACTCGTCTCGCGCCGCGTAGTCACGGCCCCCGCCCGCAGCGGGCTGGCGGGTAACGCTGGCGCGCAGGTAGTGGCACGCAGTGACGCGACGCGCAGCCACAGCACGCACCCCACCAGTTCCAGGCAGATCACCGCGACCAGCTGGGTGACCAGCAGCACCGTTTCAGCGTGCGCACCGGTAGCGGCGGCAAACAGGCGCGCGGCCGGATCGAGTCGGGCCTGGTCGACGCGCGCCGCATGGCGCAGCGCAGCGGCACGGACGCTCTCGTCCTGCCGGATGGCCCGGCGCGCTTCCAGTTCCTCCACGTCGAGCGCCTCGGCCCGTTGCTGCAGCGCGGTGATCCGGGCCGCCCCGAGCGGGCAACTGCGGCAGTTGGCGGCCGCGGCCTGCAGCCGCGCGATATCGCCGCGCACCGTGGCCCGTTCGGCACTGACCACGGCGAGCGGCCGCGCTACCGCCCGCGCCTCCATCGGCATCGACGCGGCGGCCTCGATCTGGCGTTGTGCGCGGGCATCGCCGGCGTGGCCATTGGCCGCCGCGAAGAAGGCCAGATGGCCCCACACCACGGAGGCCAGGCATGCGCACCAGAGCGCCCAGCCGGCGACCGGCATGCGCCTGCCAGTGGCCAGCGCAGCGGGCAGCTGGTGCACCGCCAGCGTCAACAGGACGGCCACCGCAGCGGTCAGCGCCCGCTCGCTCAACGTGCCACCCCGATTCCAGGCGCCGGCCGCCGACAGCCACGCGGCAACCAGAGAACACGCTGCCGCCAATGCCGTCGTGCAGCCAAGCGCCACCCGCTGTTCGCGTTGTCCCATCATGCGCCCTCCGTGGTCGGTGTTCGCGGGGTCGGGATGCAGCCCAGCTCGCGCGGACCAGCGAGGCGGGCAGTGAATCGCGCACCTCGGGGCGGGCGGCTGATCAGATTGCGCTGCACGCACGCAATCGCTGTCTCTCCAGAGCGCGCGCGGGCATACCACGTCGCGCAGTAGGTCAGCTTCTTGATTGGGCCGGCCGTAATGTCCACGGCCCACGTCTTCCACTCCTTGTCGCGCCAGAAGGCCGCAGCCGCCGCTGCATCGCCGAGGGGGATATGCGGCGCCGTCACGCGGCCGTTGTACTCGCGCTGGGTCATGCCATCACCTTGCTGGGGTCGGCCCATTGCAGCGCATAGATCAGCATCGACAGCCGCGCGCGCCATGGCTTTTCGAGATGCGCGGCCTGGTGCGCCTCGACTTCGATAGGCGCGCCCGTCGACGTATCCAGCGGCTGGCCCACGAGTAGTTGCGCTGGCGCCAAATCGTCCAACACGGGCGAACTGGAGACCCACCAGGCGTATTCCAGCGCGGGGTGTTCCACACGCGGCCCTTCCACAAGAATGGCCTCGGCAATCGTGAGCAGGTTCTGACGCGTTGTGGCTGGGAAATCGGCAAGGATCGTTCCCTTGGCGGCTTCCTCCGGGTAGAGGCCGTTGCAGATGATCTGCGCCACGCGCTCGGCGTACGACGAAACGGGAAGAGAAACGGTGCTCGTGGTCATGCTTTTTGCTCGATATAGGCGATATCGCCGGTTTGAACCGGGCCGGCGGCGGTGGCGGTGTCATGCACCTGCAACGTGGCGACCAGCAGCTGGCGCCGCGTGCAGGCTTTCTGCATGTCGTCGGTCAGGTTGAGGCCCTGGCCGATGACACGGAATTCGTCGCCGGTCACGCCCATGCGGCCGCGAGCGCGGAAGCGTTTTCCTACGTCCGCGACGGCAATGACTGCGGCATCCATCGCGTCGCGCAGCTCACCGTTATCCGCGAAGTAGAGGGTGGCGACGGCCTGGCCGACGTTGATGCGGAACGCGAGGGTATGCCAGGCGGATTCCGTGGCCGTGCCGTCGAGGATCTTGCTCAGCTCGCTGTGGGGCAGGAGCTGGAGATCCGTCTCGGCCTTGCGGCTGAAGCGGAAGCAGGACGGCAGGCACTTCTCGCGCGGCTGATGCACGCGGCGATTCTTGCGATGTTTGCTTGCGGGCATGGTTGCACCGTATGTCATTCTTCGAAGTCGCCGGCGGCCCGGCGCTTCAGGTCAATCGAAGGGGTATGCGAGCGACACTGCTCGCGGGCCGCCATGGCGCGGGCTGCTGCCGCAACGGCGGTGCGCAACATGTCCGACATGGCCTCAAAGGGGGTGGCGATACGCAGGGCACGGTGCGTGTGCCGCAGCTGCGCATCCGTGACGATGGGCTTAGCCATGGCGTTTGCTCCGGCGAAAGAAGCCGTCCCACACGCCACGGCCATAGCACAGCGTGAAGAACACGCTCACCACAAACATGCCGGGTTCGCTGGTGGCCGTCGTCAGGTACAGCCACGCCGGCTGGCCCGACAGCCCGATCAGCGCGGCCCAGCGCGCACGGTGCGTGCCAGCATTGAACAGGTAGACCGACACCACGGCGGTAGCGATCATCCAGAGGTTGAGCAGGGCGTACATCAACCGGCCATCCCGATGGCGCGGGCGCAGCAGTAGCGCGGCGATTCGGCCAGGTGATCCAGTGCGTCGAGCTGGGCATCGAGCCGTGTGCGCGCCTGCGCCGTGTATTCAGAACGCACGCCGTCGTGCGAAACGATGCGTACAAGGAAAGTCATCATGACTTGCTCCCTTCCAGTTCTTCAGGGCTGGGCAGGCACACCACATCGCCTTCGGCAAGGCGCTTGCTGCCTTCTTCGAGATAGAGGCAAAGCTCGTACGTGACGCCGTTGTCTGCTTTCACGACAAGCCGCTGCACGGCCCACGTATATGAAGGACCATCGCCAGGCGTACTAAGCCGATAGCGCAGGGGCTTCACCTCAACCGAAACTGCCTTATGGATAAAGGTTTCGATGCTGGACATGCTCACGCTCCTTGGTTTCCCGAGCGATCCTCGAAGACCCAGCACTTAACGGTGTCGGGGCGCTTCGGGGCATGGGTGTGCTCGGTGTTGAATCGCGCATTGATGGCGCTGTTGACGACCCGGAGATCGAGGAACTTGCGTGCCCGCGAGGTTTTGAGCACGCGCTTCAGTTCGGTCAGCGGGGGAAGGTTCAGGCGGCGGTCATTGGCCACCTGTTCGAAATGGCGCAGGCTGATGGCGATGACGCCATCCGAGCGTGCGTGGTTGAGCACCGCGTGATCGTCTTCGGCGGACTCGATGTGGTCGTACAGCTCCCAGAATTCCTGCACGAGCGGGTGATCGGCGCCGATGGCCTGCTGGCGCTCCGCCGCCATGCGCACGAGCTGCGCTTGCGCGGCGTCGCGGTACGCGATGGGCAGCGGCATCACGCTGGGCAGGCAGTCGACCAGCGCCATGATCTGCGCGTGGTTCTTCACCAGGCGCTGGTGCTTCACCTCCGGGTGGGCGGCCAGCTTCTCCTGGTAGAGCGGCATACGCTCCGCGAACAGCCGCAGAATGTCCTTTTCCTTGAGAATCGCGGACAGTAGGAAGCCGGACACGTCTTCGACGGCCATCTGTTCCAGCGCCCTCGCAGCGGCAAAGGTGTCAGGACTCTGGCCAGAGCGGTCGAAGTACAGGTGGACGATCCGCTGCAGCACGGCCTCGCTTGCATTGACTTCGGCGTTCTGGCTGATAACCACGCTCCCACGGAAGGGCGGCTCGTACGTTTCATTGCCGGCGTTCTTGACGCCACGTGCCCGCGTGCTGCGGCCGTTGTAGGCCGTCTTCAGCTCGTTCCAGTCGAAGCCCTTCACCTTGGCGCCGTCTTCTCCACGGTCCCCCTCGATCAGGACCACGGGCAGGTTCGACACCTGGGCGAAGTTCCGCGCACGGGCCGCGAGCGACGACTTGGAGGGATCGAAGCCTTCATAGTCGCGACGGCCGCACAGCTTCCACAGGAACTCGATCAGCGTGGATTTGCCGGCGCCGGGCTCGCCCACCACTTCGAGAAAGGGGAAGCTCTTCTGCTTGATGCCTTCCCCTTCGCGGATCTGTTCGGCAAACAGGCTGCCCAGCCAGAACGCCAGTGCCACGATGGCCTTGGCGCCGAACGCACGCCACAGCAGCTCCAGCCAGTCGTGGTTCAGACTCTTCAGGTCCGTGTTGATGGACAGGCCGGCCGACCCGCCGATGGTCTTGATGGACAGGCGACCGACGTCGAAAAAGTCTTCATCGTTGAGCGAATAGAGCTTGCCGTCCTTGACCGCGACATCGGCATAGACGTAGCACCCGTGTTCCTTCGAGTAGCCCACGTAGTCGATGGTCTGCACGCTCTTGATGCGGTGCATCTGTTCCTTCAGATACGCATCGAGCTGGCCATTAGAGCCGGTGTAGAACGCACCAGGCGCGACCGCGAGCAGGCGCTTCTTGAACTCGCCGGCCGAGGCGATCTGCGAGCTGGTGAAGGTGTTCTTCGCAGGCTCGGAATCGTGGGGGAATGCCACGCGGAAGTAGTACCAGGCTTCGTCGGTGGCAGCGTTCGCCTGGTAGTACAGGACGCTGGGCAGGCACGTGGCAATGTTGGTGATGGTGCCCGCCTTGAGCATGGCTTCATCGCGGATGGCGCCTTCGTCCATGTCCGGGTGCGCATGCCGCACCGCGTCCATTTCCTTCGTCAGCGCGTCCAGATCCACCTTGAACCAGTACAGCTTGCTGTCGAAGTCGAAAGCGAACTGGCTCATGCTGGTGCGGCCATAGATCAGGCGCGCTTTCTCTGCGGGCGTCGGCGCCGCGATCAGGTCGCCGAGGTAGCGGTATTCGCCGAGGTCGTGGTCGGTCAGCTTGCCGAGCTGGTGCAGGTCGTTCCAGTCACGTTTCTTCGCGCCTACCTGCTTTGGCACCGCAAGCGATGCTTCCCAGCCTTCCTCGCGGCTACGCTTGAGCCATTGCTTGCCGTAGCGGATGCCGGCCTTGTCGCCATCGAGCGCCCACACCAGCTTCGGCCGCTCCTTGCCGTTGGCCATGCATTGCTCCGCGAGTCCGCGCAGCGCGCGGCCCGGATAGTTGTTGCAGGACATGGCCGACACTGCAGCGATGCCGTGGTGGTGGAGGGCGATGCTGTCGAAGATGCCTTCGACAACCCACAGCTCCGTGACATCGGTGAAGGTGCTGCCGGGCGGCTGCCACCACATGCCGCCATAGCTACCGTGGAAGGTGGCCTTGCGGTCGCCGAAGCGGTGCGCCTGGTCGATGATGCGCTCCCAATAGACGCCAGGCGCGAGCTGGAAGCGCACGGTGGCGCTGCCGATCTTCAGCTCGTGGCTGTAATAGCTCTCTTGCGTGTACCAGTCGCGCACCTTGGCGAGGTCGAAGCCTCGGGCGTCGCGCATGTACGCGTTCACGGACGCCTTCGGGTCTTCCGCTGTCGGCTGGAAGCGGTCTGACCAGCTTTCGAAGAGATCCGGATACAGATCCTTGATGTGCAGCTCGGCGCCGCAGTGGTTCAGACGGTTGCAGCGCACCACCCACGGTGCTTCGCCGTAGGCCCACAGCGTTTTCTTGCCGCAGGACGGGCATACGCCGTTCTCCAGCTTCTCGCCGCCACGCTTCGACTTGAAGCTGTAGTCACGGAGCAAGCGGGTGGCAGCCTCGCGCAGGATGGCATCCGTGTTGTCGCTACGGGTTGGGTTCATGAATCTTCAGGCAAAAGGAATCCCGCACGCCCCGCAAACGGGGCGCGTCGGTATGAATCAGCAGGGGTAAGGGGGAGAGACCTAGATCAGGCCTTCAGCAGGTCTAGCTGCCTGTCATCGACAGCAGCCGCACGCTGGCGGGCGACCGGCAGATATGCCTGCGGGTTCGGCTTCATGCTCGGCGCGATGGTGGTGATGACAGAAGTGATGGCCTTGCAGGTGTAGGCGCAGTCAACGCTGGGGCATTGCCAGTAGCTCTCCTTCGAGAGCAGCGACACCACGCGGCTGGTGCGGATCTTCATGCGCGATTCGCAATGTGGACAGGTCAGTTTCACAGCGATTTCCCCGGAGGTACAACCAATTTAAAAGCACGGCGTTTGCCCGTCATGCGCTCAGCGGCGCGCCGGATTCGAGCCTTGGCCAGCCATTCGGCGGCCTGTTCTATCGTTGCCAGGCCTTGCTGCTGGCGCACTTCTTCCAGCACTGCCTCTATTTGCTCGGTCAGTTGGATTTCGATGTCCGGCATCTTCTCGGCAGCTCAAAAGTGACTTTGTTCAGGCGCTACGCGTCTCTACATTCGAACCCAGCGCCAGAAGCTCTTCGGCTTCACGGAAGATCATCTGGCGCAGCAGAGTGGCGGGCTGCTCGCCCTGGTAGTTGGCCAGAGCGGTGATGAGGTCGAACTCGTAGTCGTTGAAGCGCAGCACCATGCGGTTGTCGCGCACTCGTTTCGGATCGGGATACATGCGGTCCTCGATTGAAATGTGAATGGTGACGACGCTCAGGACGAGCGGCTCTCGTAGACGGCAAGGCCCTCAAGCAACACCAGACGGGCCAGGCTCGACACGGAACGGTTCTCCTTGACGGCGAGCTGTTCCAGCTTCTTCCGCTCTGCTGGGAGCAAGCGGACGCATACCGGCTTGTCGCTGAGCACGCCGCGAGGGGAACGGGTCCGGGGCGTTTTGGCTTGTGTCATGGCGGATATACTTGTGTGAGTTAGCGTTGCACAAGTGAATTATCTGCACAAACGTGCAATTGGTCAAGGAATTTGCATGAATGTGGCTATTTTGGGAGTGGCAGGCCGCCTCGAAGAAGAGCGAGTGCGGCTGGGCCTGAAGAAAGGGGAAATGGCGCAGGCCGGGAACGTGTCCGCATCTGCCTACGGCAACTACCTGCGGGGCGAACGCATTCCGGACCTTGCAGCGCTTGCCGCGTGGGCAAGTGCCGGCGTTGACCCGCTCTATGTCGCCATCGGCAAGCGCATGCCGGCGCTGCTTTCCCCCGACGAGGAAATGATCCTCGGTGGCTATCGGCAGCTCGACGCACGCGGACGGGCCGGAGTCTTGGCGCTGATCGGTGGCATGCAGCCAGCGGCGGAGACGAAGCACCGCACGGAAATGGTCTTCAAAGGCGGGGTCGGTAGCGTCAACCAGGGCGACTATCACCAGAACGAAGCCCTCACGATCAAAGTCAGCGGCAAGGCGAAGCGCAAGGCCAAGGCGGACTGACCCGCGAAGCGGCTGCGCAATACCCCTCAGGTGGCACTTACAAGCGGCGCTCCCCTGCCGTTGAATACCGCTTCTACCGCAATAACCAGAAGGTGACGGTGGCGTAGAGGCACGCACAACCGATCCCGCGCGACCGTCTCACAACGAGAATGGACACGCGTTTTAAGTTCGACGGGGAAGTGGGTCAGGTCATCGGTGGGAGCGCCACCTTCACGGCGCCACAAACGTTTCACCAGGTCAACAACGTGACACTGAACACGCAAGTAGCGGAGCAGCAGCTGTCGATGCGCGAGCGCGCCTGCTTTGCCCGTCGGGTGGAAGACGTGGCCGCGGCCGAAGGCATTAAACCCGATGCCGTCTACCGCATCCTGTTGGAGGACTACGGCGGCGCAGGGACCGGCGGTATCCGAAAATGGCTCGCCGTCCCACGCCGATGGCTAATTCCCGCCTGTGCGGCCGTAGCGAGCCTTGTCATTGCGCTGGGCGCCGCCGCCATTCTGAATCAAGCGCCTCCTTTGCATTGCAGATGGGAAGGGAAGGACTTTTCAGTCGGCGCGGTAGCCACCATGGGAACGCAAAGCGTGTACG
The DNA here is from genome assembly GCF_058787995.1 of Cupriavidus sp. FW305-27. Taxonomy (NCBI): domain Bacteria; kingdom Pseudomonadati; phylum Pseudomonadota; class Betaproteobacteria; order Burkholderiales; family Burkholderiaceae; genus Cupriavidus; species Cupriavidus sp. FW305-27. The sequence goes on along the minus strand of NZ_JBYTAG010000030.1, from coordinate 41,071 downwards.
AGTGCATCCATGATCTGAATACACATGCGCATCCATATTGGGCTCCGGCGCGCGATCTTGGAGGGCAGGGCGACAGTCGGGAGAGTTAGCGTCGCGGTTGAAAGCGTGGAAGCATCAAGGACGCTCTCGTTGGCAGAGCGCTCGATCCGCTCTGCAACCGGTCATTATCACGGGCGCTTTTGCAAAGCAACGCCAGCCACAGTGGCGGGCTGGCGTGCGTCAGATTACTGCTTCGGACTCGTCAAACGTCGCATGCCACGAGGCCGGCAGGCGCGACGAGTTTTTTGGACAGGACCAATAGTTCGGAGGCTTTGCGCTTTACCTGTGCGTAATACGTCAAGCCTTTCCGATAGATGGGCATGCCGTTGTACAGCGCTTCGATTTCGGGCACATCGTCGTAGGTCAGCATCCATGGACACTTCAAGCCGCGCACAAGCTTCGCGAGCCTGGCATGATCCGTTGGCTCATAGAAGCTCAAGTACAGATCCTTCCCTTGCGCAAAGTACGGAGGATCAATGTTGAGCAGCGCTCGCTTAGGCAGGCGTTTGCTCCAATCTCTGAGGCATCGTTCCGCGTCGAACTGACTAAGGTGGATGACCTCTTTGTACGCATGAATGCGCTGAATCTTCTGGATCAATTCGGCCCTGTTAAATCGGCAGTCCAGCGCATAATTCCCCGTTTGACTCTTGCCACCGATCACGCCGCCTTTCAGTATTCCGGAGCGATTTGTTCGATTCAAAAACAGCGTGGCGAACGCGAGCGCCTGAACGTCGGCTGAGGAGTCGAAAAGGATGGCTCGCTGCTTATGCCATTCCGGGATTGTGATCGCAGTCTTGAGAATTTTCTCGCACAGCGTATCTGGCTCGTGTACGACGACATGCCAGAACGCAGAAATGGCAGGATCGATATCATTTAGCCAGACTTCTGTCATATCGCCATTGAGCAAGAGCCGCCATGCAATGCCGGCCCCACCGGCGAACGGTTCCGCATAGACGCCTCGCAAGACATCGTTGGCTTTTGCTAAATCAAGCACGAACGGGGCAAGCTGTGTCTTGCCCCCGGGATAGCGCAAAGGAGAGTCTGTTGTAGGCATAGTTCGACACCATATCAATTTTGTCAGCGGCTGGCCAGCGCCGTAGGCGGACTACATGGCATCGAGCATGTATGCGAGAGCCGGCTCCCAAGTATCGAAGGCTGCCACCAAGTGGCGACGTACTGGTATCGTTCCAAGGTGCACTGCAGTGCCCAGCGTGTGCACGCTATGAGGGATAGGCGGCTTCTTCGTGGCGTTCTGGTTTAGTACTTGCAGGACCTTGCGCGGCGCACCCTCTGCTTTAGCGTCAGCTGCACAGGCTTGAGCCATTTCAAAGTCGGTTAAGTCGGGACGCTTGGGATCATTCCGCCGGTAATAGAGAACCAATACCCGTTCCACGAATGCACGAAGCAGATAGTTCGCCGCAAACTCATGCTCTTCGATCGGCAAGCGCAACATCTCACTACGCAGGCGCAACAGCGTCTTGTCTTTCGACTTCACCGTGAAGCTCGATTGCATCAGCTTGTTGCGGTTTGCCGGATTGGCCGAGCTTCGCGATTTAGACGCGGATGCCTTCGGACCCGCAACGGGCGAAGGAGCGACAGCAGGTGTCGCCGGCTGTGCCAATGGGGTAGTGGGGACTCTCCCGCTGGCCGCTAAGCGCTGTACGTACGCGTCTCTTTCGGCGGCATCCGAACGCGAGTGCACAGGAGCTTGTTTTCTATCTGGCGCCGGAAGGCTATCAAGCACCATTTGAAGCAAGGCTTGATCCACCTCGGAAGAGGCGTGGGTGTAAATCAGGCGACCCTCTTCATCGACACCTTTAACGCCCAATATCGCCCGACGACTGGTGTTGTTGAGATAGCGTGAAAGCGTCGTAATGCTGACCATCGCGCGCTGCTCTGCATCCAGCAACCCGACGTCAACAAGGCGGTCCCGGACAGCAAGAGCCAGAACATCCGCCTTTGCTGTCGTTTTAGCAGCCGTACGCTTGGCGGCGCGGGCCTTGGAGTCGGAGTCCCATTCACGCGTGCCGACTCCCCCCTGTGCGCCGAGATGGCGTCGATCAATCCAGGGTTGCGCGGTCGCGCGGTCCGGAAACACAAAGATGCGCAGCTCGCGCGGAATGTTTCCTTCCTTGGCTAATCGTCGGAAGGTCTCCCGATACTCCGATGGTGCACGGCTCGGATCCGAGAGCAGCACAATCGCGCATGTGCGACGGTTGCCCTCAAGAGCGACATAGTGACCTGGCAGTCCCTCGGACTTGATGACACCAAGTATCTCCAACGGACTGAGGGAGCCGATCTTGGCGATGTCCGTCGCCAAGGCGACCAACTGGGAATCGCACAACTTCGCAATGATGTCGGGTTCGCGCTCGAGCGGATCGTGCCGTGGATTGTCCCCATCCAGATGCACAAACTTCGAGGAAACTGTGATGTAGTCCTCGTTAGAGGATGCCGCCTTCTTAGTTACCATGGCGACGTCCTCCCGCTGAACATTCAGCGAACGAAAAACTGCGAATTGATTGACGCGGAGACATTGAAGAGCATCTGTATTGGCCAATGGCACGCCACGTGGTCGGCAGTACTTTCGTTTTCCATGCACTCATGCTTCAACCCCTCAAGAAAGTCCCAGTAGGTCCTTCTTTTCATTTGGTTTTTTTGAATTGATGGCGGGTCACCGTGAACTCTGGCAGCCGTCTTTTCAGAAAGCGCGCCATCAGTTGGCTAGTTTTGCTTAGCAAGGCGAGATCCTACCTTGAATACGCTGTATTTTCCCCTAGGCAACGTCACGTTTTGAGTCGGCCATCACCCCCCATTCGGGTGGGATTCGACAAAAATGGGGTCAAACGGCTGGTATGACGATATTGATCGGCACACTATGAGTGGCAGTCCGATCCGCATCAGCGGAGAGCACGAAGGCTGAACGCAGCGAATTACTACTAATACATCGGCACGTTGCTTGCGAGCGCACCATCCCGACGGGATGCGGTTCGGACTGGGGGGGCGGATAGCTGGCGGTAGCCGATCAAATCCGCGCAACTAAGTCAGGCCGCCAAGGGGCGAGGCTGCTAGCAGGCGATTATTCGCGGTCTGGTGGTAACTCGGCTCCAGTTCGCAGCCAACCCACCGATGGCCGGCCTCTTTAGCTGCGACAAGGAAAGTGCCCGATCCGGCGAACGGGTCGCACACAACGCTTCCCGGCGGCACCAATCGGGCCACCTCGCGCGCCAGCCCCATCGGCTTCTCCGTCATATGGCGCTTCGGGCGCGGCAACCGTTCGGAGAACACGCCGGGCAGATGCACCTTGTGATCGGTCGGCACGGCCCCCTTCGTTGCCCACACCATGAATTCCGCCTGCTGGGAGAATCCACCCATACGAGGCCGCGCGCCGCCGGACATCTTGTCCCACACGGCAATGCTGCGCCAGATGAAACCCGCGCCCTGAATGGCATCGGTCAGGCTCGGGAGCTGGCGCCAGTCCACAAAGCAGACGAGCTGGCCGCTATCCTTCGCGGCCCGGAACGCTTCGCCCAGCCAGCTCATGCACCAGAACGTCCATGACCGCTGATCCTTGTTGTCGTGGTGGAACTCGGGATAGACGGTCTTCACGTCGCCACCGATGTATTTGCTGCCGGGCGACTGCGCGCGAGTACTCGCATGCAGACCGCCCGACGAGTAGGGCGGATCCGTGAAGAACAGGTCGACGGACTTGTCAGGCAGGCCGCGCAGCATGTCCAGTGCGTTGCTGCGATACAGGCAGTCGAGTTGAGCCGGCGCGTTGGCGGTCGGGTTCATGGATGGCATCTCCAGTACACGAAGCTCGCGGGCTTTCTGGTGCGGGGCGCTCGGCCCTCAGTTGATTCATCGTGCCGCATCGCGGGCACTTGATGGCCAGGCGAACGTACTCGCCCATGCCCAGCTTACGGTTGCAGCTACCGCAGCGAATTTCCTGCATTTCTTTGCTCTTCCAGCGATGTGCTAGGATGCCGGCGCCTCGCGAGGTGGCGCGGCCCTGGCCGAACTGGCAGGCTGCATCTGCTGGAACGGGGCGGGGCCGGTGCTCCAACACCGACCACGTCGCCGCGTCTTTTTCCCGGCGCCGGCTCTTATGCCGACGCACCTCTTGCGAGGCCCCTGTTCCCGCTTGCGCCAAGGAGCGCGTCACGAGTTGCAGAGCAGAGCAATGATGCGGCGCGCGCGCGATAGATGCACTTCAACGGTGTTGTGCAGACTGCACTTACAACACTTCGATTCGCGGCTGAGGTTTCGGCATTTCTCACGTTCCCTGCGTAGCAGCTTCAAATAGTGGCAGGTCGGCCGCACTCAATTTGGATAGCTCTTGGCTGGAGCGATCGAGGTCGTGCTGCAGCTCATCGCGTTCCGCCCCGGCAGGCATCGTCAACACATAAAGCCTGACGGCAAACATCCCAATTTCAGCGACGAACTTGGCTGTAGCCACGAGAACGGGACCCCAGCCATGGAGATAGTTCATCCCTATTCGCATGCCGCCATCATCGAACCGTTCCATTGCCATGTTGCCAAACACGCCTTGCTGGTTCGGGTGTGCTCCGCTGTCTATCGCTAATTGATATAAGTGACGCGCCCAGACCGGTGCTCCTTGGTCTTGTTGCTCCAACTGCTTGCAAATACCGCTTACCGAGAATTCGTTGTTCCAATCTCTGAGGGCCGCCCTGTCCTTACGATCTGGCTTGCTTTCCCACCTCTGGGCCGCCGAGGGATCTTGCAGGAAGTGCCAGCCGTAGCATGCTGCTTCGAGTGACGAACGTCCGCTCGGGTACGCTGCCAGGCAATGACCACTTATCGCTGATAGTGCTGCAGCGCGATACAGGCTATGCGCCTGATGAAAGAGAAGCCTCCCAACCGGCTCGGATGCATGAAGGATTCCGCCCATGGCTTTTCCGGTGCAAGCGCTCAGGGTGGCATCGATTGAACTCAGCAGGGCGTACCACCGCGAAGCGTGTACGAACGTAGCGAACTGGTTCTGGAAAGCCGCGGTGGAGTAGGCGGAGAGAGCATCTTTCCCCCAATGCGGGGGTGGAAAAATAGGAGGCATGACGGATCGGTGAGCCGGAAGGAAATCACATTGTGTCACGCTGTCCTCAGAGACATCGCCTTACCTAGTCCCGACTCTCGTCCAGCACCGTTGGTTTGATCTCAAGCTCCAACGTTGTCGTGTAACCATGGTCTGACAGGTTGTGCGTGACCCTGGTGATGATCCAGCGCGTGCTGTCGATCTGCGGCTTCCACCCGCGCACCACGGCGGGCAGCTCGGGAAACAACTCCGCCCGGCCGCGTGCGAGCGTCATGCGGAACGATGCCACACCGCGCTGGATGCGTTGCCACTCCGCGCGCGCCGCGCGCTCGGCGTTGGTCTTCGACGCGTAGGTGTGGCGCAACACCTTCACATTGTCCGGGTTGGGGTTGGCCATCACATCGGCCACCGTCTTCTTCGGCCCCTTCTTGCGCTTCTTCGTCGGCGCCGGCTTGGTGACCACCTTCACCGCGTTGGACGCATCGATCACCACCTCGCCCTTCACCGCGCGCCGCGCGTCCTGGTAGTACGCCTTCACGCCGTTGTAGTTCTCCCGGTCGGCGATCAGGAAGCTGTGGGTATCGCCACTGGCGCGCGTGATTTCCACCGTGGGCAGCTTGATCCCCGTGGCGCTCTGCGCACCGCCTGTCTTGATGAACAGCAGCCTCCCGGCCTTCACCGTAGCGATGGCATCGTGGTCCTTGGCCAGGCGAGTCAGGAAGTTGGCATCGGATTCGCCTGTCTGGTCGATGTGGTCGATCACCAGCCCCAGCAGCGAGGGGGACACCACATGAGTCAGCGCATTCTTGGCCGCAATGCCGCCCACGATGGCGCCGACGGTCTGGCCACGAAACGAGCGCTCCTTACGGGTGGACATGCCGCTGGCCAGGTCAACGCTGCGCGCACGGATGGTCAGCCGGTCGGGTGGCCCTGAATGCTCCAGCTCGTCCACCTTGTACTGGCCCTTGTCGACCACGCCCGTGTCCTGCCAGCCGATCCCAAGCGATAGCGTGGTGCCCTTGTCAGGTAGCGCAAGCATGCCGTCTGCATCATCCAGCTCGATATCAAGCTGGTCGGCCTCGAAGCCGCGGTTGTCGGTGAGCGTCAGCGAAATGAGGCGGCCTGCGAAGCGGTTGGTGATGTCCTTCGGGCCTTGCCGCAGCCGATACACGGGCACCGCGGCCTTGCTGACGATGGACTCCAATACGGTGGATAGTTCCATGGCGTTTAGAGGAGACTGGAAGCGACGCTGGAGGCCAGGTTCATGACCGCTTCGCCAATGATCTCTTCGAGCTTGCTGTCCACGCGCGTCAGCTTCAGCGAGAACTCGATCCGGCGCGCCTTTCCGTCCTTGAAGAAAAGGGTACGGGTCACCGCCAGAGAGTCGATTTCGAACATGCCGTAATAATGCCCTGAGCCCTCGATCAGCACGTAGGACAGACCGAGGTCGCCCATTACCCGCAGCACCTCGATGGTGTTGTCGCCGCCGCTGATTTCGGGCAGCAGCACGCCCGACAGCGTCACGGTCTCGTCGTCAGGGCCGGTGAACTGCCGCGAGGGCCGGCGGCCCACCCGGTTGTTCGACGGGTGCCGCCAGCCGATCTGCTGCTGGAATTCCTGATAGGGCGCCGTCTCCAGTGCGAAGACGAAGAGCCCGAGAGCCATCATCATGGGTCAATCCTTGTCGGTAAGCCGCGACCGGGAGCGAGCGCTCTTCTGTGCCTCCAGCCGCTCGATGCGCTCGGCCACCAGGCGGGCGATCAGCTGCTCGTCTGCCCCGGCGGGCGGGTGAATGTGGATGACGACAGGTGTTGTGGGCGCTGCAACTGGGGCGCCGCCGGTGCGGGAGGCTGCCGAGATCGGCGGCCGGCTGTCGATGCTGATGCCGGCGGCCGCCGAGCCAGTACCGATGGCAATGCCGGCGCCGATCCCGGCCATGGACGTGGCCACCTTCGAGACCACGTCAAGCGGGCCGCGCTGATTCTGCGCGAGGCCCTGCTCCAGCCCGCTCATGGTGTAGCCGCCCAGATCCGCAAAGACGCGGCTGGGAGAGTGGATACCAAGCTTCTCCTTGAACCAGCCCACCACGCTGTCGCCTACCGACACGATGGCCTCGCGCACGGCGCCCACGCGGTTCGTGATGCCGTTGACCAGCCCCTGCAGCAGGTTGGCCCCGAACTCGCTGAATTTCTCCGGCAGGTCGAAGCCGAACCAGCGGAGCACCGGCGCCACCACGTTGTATAGCGCGCCCATCAGCGACCAGTTGGCGATCAGGGAAACGATGCCGCCCAGCCCGCCTTGAAACGCCGTCGTCACCTGCGCCCACAAGCCGGTGAAGAAGTTGCGGATGGGATCCCAATACTTGATGAGTAGGAACGCGGCCACGCCGATGGCCGTCACGGCCAGCCCAATGGGATTCAGGAGGAACACCCGCCCCACGAAGCTGAAGACCGTCATCAGGAAGTTGAAGGCGCCAGCCAGCCGCGCGACGATGCCCACGCCGCCACCGAGCTGGATGCCGAGCATCGCCATGCCGTAGCGGGCAATCACCATCGGGCCGAGGACGGCCGCGAGCGCCAGCGTCAGGCCGCCCATCACCGTCAGCAGCACGCCCACCGCAGCAGCGCCCTTGATGAGCCAGCCGACAAGCTGCGGATGCGTCTCCGCGAACGCATTGAAGCGGTCCGTCAGGCGGCCCACGGTGTCCATCAGGCTGACAAGCGTTGACCGCAGGACTTCGCCGCCTGCGCTACTGGTGTTGAACATCTGGTTCTGCAGGCGCTGCCAGCGCGCCGAGATGGTCTCCTGACGCGCGGAAAACTCCCGCGACATCGAGCCTTCGGCCTTCGAGCCGTTGGCCAGCTTCAACTGGCGGTCGAACTCTTCGGGCTTGTCGACCAGCTTGGCCAGCGTGTCCGAGTGCTCCATGCCCACCAGCTCGACCATGACGCCAATGCGCTTGTCTGCCGGCAGTTTGCGCACCGCATCGATCACCTTGAACAGCGTGCCCGTGGCGTTCGTCGCCATGCCCTTCTGGATCTCGGTAGTGGTCAGCCCGATTTCGGACACCGCAGCGTGGAACTTCTTCGTGCCCTTCTCGGCAGCGGCGAACTTCTGGACGATGGCGTTGATGGCGGTACCGGCCGTCTCCGTGCGCTCGCCCAGCGTCAGCAGCGTGGAGGCCAGGGCGGCGGCATCCTTCGCCGGCATGGCCACACCCGACACGACGCCGGAGATGCGGTTCAGGACGTTGATGATGTCGTTGCCCTTGCTGATCGCGTTGTCGTCCAGATAGTTGATCGTGTCGGCCAGCCCCATGATGGCGTTGGTCGGGATCCGGAAGTTCTTGGCGACCTTGCCCATGCTCTCCGCGATCTCGTCCGGCACCGCGTCGAAAGCGGTGGCCATCATCGCCACTGTGCGGGTGTACTCGATCAGCTCGTTACGAGGCACCTCCATGCGGGCACCTGCCGTCACCATCTCGGCGATCTGTGCTGTGGGGATCGGCAGCTCCTTGCCGAGCTGTCGGATCTGTCGCGCCATGTCGTAGTAGATGTCGGTCAGCTTCCCGCTGGGATCCCGCGCGCCTTCGACCTGCCGTGCAATGCCGAGCATCGCATCTTCGAATGTGACGTAGTCCTTGACGGCCTTCGCGATGGGAGTCAGCACAATGCCGCCGGCCGCCGCAGTGGACGCGCCGGCGTTGAGCATGGCATTTCTGGCGGCCATGCCCTTCTGGTACTGGGACTGGGCGGCGGCCAATGCGCGGTGACGCTCTCCCACCGCCCTGAGCTGGGCCTGCTGCTGCGCCAGCGCCTGCGTGGTGGTGTCGATGCGGCCCCGCAGGTCGCGCTGCGCCTGGCCAAGGTTCGTCGTGCTGATGCCGGCGGCATCGAGCCGGCCCCGCACGGCAGCAAGGTTCTGCTGCAGCTCGCCACCGCGCTGCTTGAGCGCCTGTGCCTCCCGTACCGCCGCCTGGAAGGCCCGCGATATGGCCGCTGTGGGCTTGTCCGCCGCCGCGATCTCCTGCGCCAGTGCCTTCACGCGCGCCTGCGTGGCGCCCAACTGGTTCTCGGTGATCGCGGCGTCCTTGGACAGCTTGCGGAAACTGTCGATGTTCGCCTGTGCCCGATTCAGATCCTTGAGCTGGTCGCGTGTGGCCTTGACCGCCTTGGCCAGGTCAGAGCTGCTGCCCATGATGGCGCGGAATGGACGCGTCATGCGGTCGACGGCCTGCAGCACGACTTCCAGCCTGAGGTTACGGGGTGTGCTCATTCGTCAGATCCGCTTCGTTCGTAGGCGCGCTCGCGCCATTCCATCAGCTCTGCGACCCCCATGGCGTACATCACCTCTGGGGGCCAGTGAAAAATTACTGCAACGTCTGCGATGGCGTGTTCGACTCGGTCTGGAAGTTTTCCTCGCGGGCCGACTTCGGCAGCAAAAAACTGGTCACCGCCGTTCCCAGCTGGGTCAGGTCCGCCGGATCCAGCTTGCTCACGTCGTGCTGGGTGAGCGTCGGGGTAGTGATGCGCGGTAACACGGTGTGCAGAGCGGTCACATCCATACGCATCAGGTCGACCAGGCTGCAGCCGCGCAGCTCGCCCGAGCCGGGCTTGCGCACAGTGATGGCCGTAATGGTCTGCTCGCCGCGCTTGATCGGTTGGTCGAGGGTGATATCGGTAGTGGTCGGTTGGGTCATGGCGTCGGAATGGAAGAAGAGAGGTATGCAGGAATGGACCAGCCCGAAGGTCGGCCCACGTGTGGCCCGTTACAGGCCCATGGCGCGGCGCTGCCCGGCCAGGCGATCCACACCGAAGATCACTTCGATGAAGTTCTCGTGGTCGATCTCACACCAGACCTCGCCGTTGACGCTGAGCTTGTAGTAGCTGATCGAAGTCTTGACCTTGAACTGGCTGTTATCGCCAGCCTTGGCGTTGCCCATATCCAGTTCGGTGTGACGGCCACGAACGATGACCTCGACGGAGTCGGTGTCGCTATCGTCGTCACGCTGGAATGCGCCAGCGAAGCGCAACAGCACGCCCGAGATAGACGTGATGCCCCATTCCTTGAAGACCGCACGCATGAGGCCGCCGTAGGTGGCTTCCAGCTCCATCTTCTCGGCGCCCAGATCGATATCGACCGGACCGTTCATGCCGCCCGCCCGATACTCTTCGAGCTTGCGGGTCAGCTTCGGCAGCGTGATCTCTTCGCTTTCTCCCACAAAGCTCTCGCCGTTGTGGAAGACATTGAAGTTCTTGAGTTTGCGTGGCATTGCCATGGCAGTTCCTTTTCAGGTGTTGGCAGCTCGCACGCTTACGCGTTGACGGCTTCCGCGAATTGCATGAGATATCGGTCGGTGATGCGCTGGCGCAACGTCAGGTTTTCCAGCGGCGGTACCGGCGTGTAGTCGTAGTCGATGCCGAGCTGGCCATCCTTGAGCGAGTCCTTGGGGTTGAACTCCGGGTCGTACCAGGCCGACCCGCCGAGCAGGTATCCGTTGCGCGTCAGCGAGCGCATCTTCCCGTTGATACCCTCCACGATGTCGCGCACGAGCGACGGCGTCATCGGCAGATCCATGGCCCATGCGTGCGCCTCTGCCATCGTGTCGGCCAGTACCTGCGCCGTGCGCGTGTAGTTCTCGAACTGGAAGAGCGGATCGGAGCTGCAGGTGCGCGAGCCCCAGAAGCGGAAGCCCTGAAAATTGATCAGGGTGGTGACGTCGTTCTGGTTCAGGTAGCCCGCATCGGTGGCCGGATCCTGCAGATCCCAGAACACGTCCTTGGACAGGCCCGTCACCCCGTTGATGGCCACATTCGACAGCGTCTTGTGCCAGCCCACTTCGTTGTCGAGCTTCGCACGCAGGCCCAGAGCGCGCGCCGTGGCAAAGAGCGTGGTCTCGGCGTTGGAAACCGTGTCCCAGCCGATGAAGTCGGGCCAGATGGTCATCAGCTCGCGCTGGCCGAAGTTGTCGCGGTAGGCGACGGCTTCTTCCTTGGTCTCGCACCCGAACGCCGACACATAGGCGAAGGCGCGCAGCTTCTGCGCGATGCTGGCCAGCTCCGTGGCCACTGGCAGGCTGTCCATGCCCGGAATGCCGAGAATGCGCGGCGTGACGCCCAGGCTGTTCTTGGCCGACAGCAGCGCCTTCATGCCGGTGAAGCGGCCGTTGGCATCGGTGCCACCGATCAGGTTGCTGGTGGTCTCGGCGTCGGTCGCGCCCTTGGCCACGCGCACGACCACGGTCATCGGGTTCGCCTGGTCGGTGATGGCGTCGAGCGTCTTGGCAAGCGTGCCCGTGTCACCGGCTTTGCCGAGCGACGACATGGGGCTGGTCAGCAGTACCGGCCTGTTGAGGGGAAAGACCGTCGCGTCCGCGTCTTCAGCAGTACAGACGATGCCGGGCACGGCGGTCGCGATGGTACGAATGGGGCGGGTGCCTTCGTTGATTTCAACGACACGTACGCCGTGGTGGTAGTCAGATGGCATGCAGTCCTCCGGGAGTGATCCTGACGATGGTGGGATCGTCCCGGTAGGATGCTGCGCACGCGCGAGGCTGTCTCTCGAATGATGTTGTACGCCTGCGGCGCACAACATCAGGCGCGCAATGACATGGGCAACGATTCTGCGGGTGGCAGCATCCAGAGATGCTGGGGATAGACGCGGCGGCGGACCTCTGGCCGAACGAGCGGCTGGCCAGCCGAATCAAACGCCCACGCCACCAGTTCGGAACAGAACCACGCATCGTCGGACTGCCAGTCCCGACGCAGTGCGAGTCCTGCCAATGCCGAATAGTCGTAGGGCTTGCCGAGCTGGGACGCCGCAGCGTCGATCACGGCCCGTGGATCGCGCGCCGGAAGATCTGCTATCGCGAAGTCTGCACTCCGGGAAAGCGCATCGACCAGCGGCGCACGGCGCACGCCGTGAAGCGCCACGGCTTCAATCACACTGTCACCATCGACAACGGCCACATGCGACCAGCGCGACCACGTGAAGGCACGAATGGCCACCGACAAGGGCAGCCGGGTGGTGGAGAACAGGACACGCACGCTCGGCATGGTCAGTTCGCAGCGTTGCCGAGGTTCGCGACCTTGGCGTTGATGCCGTCGATTGCCGCGTTGGCAATTGCGGCGGCGGCATCGGCCGTCAGCGCATTGCGCACGCCTTCCTTCGCCTTTAGCCGCGCATCGCGGATTGCGTAGAGAGCGGAATTCCATGCAGCGGCCTCGGCGATGATGTTATCGGCCGCTTGCTTCGCGGTCCAGTTCTTCGCCTCGGCCCAACTTTTGACGCTAGGCGGACATTCGCCAGCGTAGCCGTCGGCCTGGTAGGCCTTCGCCTCGGCCTCGGCGATCTGGTATTCGGCCGCGCGCAGCGGATCGCCGGCGACAGCCACGCGGGCCGCGTCTGCTGCGGCGTCAATGGCCGCGCACAGCGCAAGGCGGATTTGGCCGAGAGAGGGCGGGGCGGGGTCTACTGCAATCGGCCGGCCGTTATGGTCCGACTCAATCGCGGCTCCGCGCGACCGCTGGGCCTGCATAAGCAGTTTGTGCTCGTCGTCGGACACCTCTACGGCATCGCTCGGAATCCCATCTCCGAAAATGTCGGGATGAAAGAATCGGGGGTGTTTGTAGAACCACATGTGGCGGATCTCTCCTTAGTAACCGAGCGCGCGCCAGTTGACCGTCATGCCAACGGGCGAACCATTCGAGTAGGAATAAACAGGGAAGCCCCACGGTTGCCATAGCCCCGTGCTGACAGTCGAGTCGCTTGCGGCGGCATTGGCCGTAACAAGCACGTCGAGAACCCCGTTGGGGAAGGACGTCGGGAACGTGACGGTGGCGCCGCCGGCGGCCGTCGAGACCGTTCCCCATTGCTCCACAACCCCGCTCGGCCGCTTCTCCCAGCCATTTCCAGCGAGGGACGCAGCGAACGTACTGGAATACCTGAGCGCCTCACGTCCGCCGACGATGTACCAATTCGCGCCATTGCTGACGAGTACCAGGTCGTTGAGGTAGGTCAGCGGAATCGAGGTCACCCCGCTTGCGGGCGTGCCATAGATCAGGTTTGTGCCGGAGCGAGACAGGGTTGCAGTCAGCGAGGTAACGCTCAGGAATTCGAGGCGCGTACCGGCCGGAACGGCGGCCGCATCGGGAAGGGTGAGCGCGACGGCCGACGACGCGGCGACAACAATAGTGCTACCGCAATACGCCAGCGGGATAGCGCCAGACGCCGCAACGACATTCCACGCGGAAGATTGCAGGCCGGCACGCTTCACGGCTTCCATCGTCGCGATCTTCTTCGTGACGTCAAACTGAGACGGCGTCGTTGAAGTGGGCGTGCCGGTGAAATCTGGCGATGCCAGCGGGGCCTTGAGCGCAAGGGCGGCTGTTACGGTTGCGGCGAAGTTCGCGTCGTTGCCGAGGGCGGCGGCGAGTTCGTTGAGGGTGTCGAGCTGGGCCGGCGACGCATTGACCAAGGCGGCAAGCGCGGCGGCGACGAACGCCGTGCTTGCGGCCTGGCGCGTAGCCGTTCCGAGGGGGGCGGTGTCGACCTTGGGAATGCCGGAAAAGTCCGGGGATTCGAGCGGCGCGAAGTACCCGGCCCCCACGCGTTTGAATGCGAGCGGCGTCGCGCCGACGATAATTGCGCCATCGGTGGTGAGCTGCCAGACGGAGTCACCATTCACGACGCCTTGTTCGATCGGCACGAGCATGCCGGCGGTCGCGTCCAGGCCGCTGTCCGCATCAGTCGCGCGCGACCAGGCGCCTGCGGCGGCGACATAGACCCCGTTGTCCTTCGCAGCGGCCTGGTCTTTGACCAGGACGCGAGCACCGGCGGTCAATACGATCGCGTCGATGGTTTGCAGGCCAGAGAGAGCGGCGAGAGGGCCTGTGGTGGCGACAAGCGCAGATTGCTTCGCGTCGCGCTTGTCCAGCTCGCTCGCGATCTGCGTGTCAACGTACGACCGGGTGGCAAGAACGATGGACGGATCCACCTTCAGCTCGACGGTCGCGCCGCTGGTGTTGAGGCAGACCAGGCGAATGACTTGGGTGCGCGCCGAGCCTTCGGCCAGCACGGGCTTGTAGGTCTCTGGGATGTTTGCGTAGTAGCACAGGGTGCCGTCTTCGGAATGGATGCCGGCCTCGCGAATCCACCAGCCGCCCTCAGTCTCGGGGATGACCTGCTCGGCGATGAATTGGCTCTGGTTCGCTGCGTCTTGCGTGATCGAGTTGATCGCGGCGCGACGGCGCTCATTGATGAGCGTCTTGCGGTCACGGGTGGGGATAGGCAGCGCGCCGTTGCCATCGCCAACGGACATCGCCGTGAATTTCAGGGCGACGCCGAGCGCCTGAGCATTGGCGAGCTTGGCCTCGCCTTCAGCGGTAGGGAGTAGGAAGTAGGTTTGCGCCATGGCTTACAGAGGGTTGACGGTAATCGTGTCGATAAGGTGCGCAGCGCCGGCATAGAACGACGCACCCGCGACCTCGACGGGTTCCGGGGAATAGGGGTAGACGGTAATGACGTCGCCGAGAAGCGGCGCGCCGGCGTAGCGCACGGCACCGCGCGTCTCGACGCTGATGGCTAAACCGGTCAGGTGTCGGGAAAGCGGCTTGGCGTCGTCAATCAGGCGCTCCAGTTCCGCATACATTTCTTCGGTGATGCCGGTATCCATCACGCCGACGTCGAGATGGAAGGTGCCGCGCGCCCCCTCTGGCGTCATGTCGTACCAGGGCACCACGCGGATCAGGTAACCAAGAGGCTCAATGGCACGGCGAATCGCCCCGACAGTGCCTTTGCGCTGATGCACGAAGAACGAAGCGTCGATCACCGCCCGCTTCGTCCCTTCTGGCCAGTTCGGATCCCAGCGATCCACCGAGCGCTCCCAGGCAAGGAAGGGGAGGACACTAGCCGGACACTTCGTGGCGTCGCCCAGATCCCGAATGGGCACCGGGATGCGCTCGATAGCTGCGCCGGCCGTGGCGATGTTCCGCTCCACTGGCGTGGCGTTGGGAGGCAGGAGCTTAGTCACGGGCGCCCCCATCTATGACGTTCACCCCTGTGCAATAGGCCGCCTGCGTCTCGTCCAGCACTACATCTTCTGCAGGCAGCCGAATCTCGACGCGCGAGACGCCCTCGGCGAACAGCGCGCTGTTGATGGCCGAGCGGTCGATGTCGCGTCCCAGCCGGCGGCTGTCCTTCCGGTAGGTGTCCAGCCGCTTCGCGGCCTCGGCCAATACAGGCTCCCGCTCCGGGCCGTTGGTCTTTGTGAAGACGGTGGCGTCGATCTGGTAGTGCGTGATCTGGGCAGACTGGATCGTCAGGCGGTCCGCCAAGGGCCTGACGTCTTCATCGGATAGCGCAACCGCGACGTTGTCGAGCACGTCCTGCCCAACGCTGCCGTCGCCATCGATACCGAGCACCGTAATGACCACTTCGCACGGCGCCGGACTGATTGCACTGACGTCGGCGATACGTCCGTCCGCGCTGCGCGCATGAAATTTGTAGCCTTCGCGCGGCCCAGCCGTGGACAGCCCTTCAAATGCGAGCTGCGTGCGTTCGGTCAGCGAATCGTCCTCTTCCATCACCGCCGCAGTGGGCGGCTCGGTGGCGTCGTCTTCGGGCGTCACCACCAGGCGTTCCACGTTGTAGTTGGCGGCAACGTGTTCGAGATCACTGCCCTTCGCATAGGCTAGCATGCGGGCGCGCGATGCGTCATTGACGCGCTGGCGCAGAACGGTCTCGCGGTAGGCGTTCTCTTCAATCAGCTTCACCACCGGCTCGGATTCGAGTTCCAGCGTCTTGGCAACGTCGGCTTGCTGGTCGGCAGGGTAGAGGCTGATGTAGTACGCCTTGCGTTCCGCAACGATGGTCTCGTAGTCGATGTTCTCGACCACGTCCGGCACCGGCAGGCGTGAGAGGTCGATGGGCGTTGTCATGGCTTGGCCTCGCGCAAGGGAATGGAAAGCGTGCCGAGCGGTGTGCCACGGGCGCCGTCGACGCGATCAGCATCCAGATCCACTGTCATGGCGCCTTCTCCGTCGATCACGAACGATGCGGAGTTGACTTGCACCCGAGGTTCCCATTTCACAATGGCTGCAACCGCAGCAGACATGACGCGCAGCCGCGTGACATCGTTCAGGGGCTGGTCGATCAGCATCGGCACTTGGGAGCCGTAGGTGCGCCGCATGACACGGGTGCCTTCCTGCGTGGTCAGAATGTCGCGGATGGACTGCCAGATATGCGCCAGATCGCTGATGGCGCGGCCGGTTGCACTGTTCAGGCCGAGGTAGGTCATCGCGTGCCCTCAGTCCAGGCGCCACCGGGCTGCACGTTGCCGTGGTCGTGGTCATCGAGCACCACGCCGTTCGACGACAGCTTGCCATCCTGGTGGTTGAAGTCCCCCGTGATGACGTTGCCGTTCGCGCCGCCCGTGCCCGCAATGCCGTTCTGGTAGGAGAGGAGGCCCTTCACCGTGAGATTGCCGTCGATGATGTTGTCGGGGCAGCGCTGAATGATCTGGGTGCTGGCTTCCACCAGAACCGTTGTGACACCCTTCACGCGCAACATGCCGGCGGCATGGTCGTAGATAACGGTGGCGCCGTCCGGATATTCGGTGACCGTCTCGGTCGGGCTGTGGCTCGGGGTGTCGTTAGCGTCGGAGGGGATGCCGCACAGCACGATGCCGTTGCGCGGCTCGCCGCTGGGGCAGAAGAGCAGTACCTGCTCGCCGACGGTCGGTGGACTCCACGTGCGCGTGCCGCCCGCGCGGCGCTCAACCCAGGGTAGCCAGTCGGTGTCGAGGCCGCCTGATTTGATGCGAACGCGCGGCGGCTTGCCATGCTGGATCTCGGCAACGGTGCCGGTGCGCAGCAGGTTCTCGATCAGTCGGAGGATTTCAGCGGTGTCCATACCCGCCAGCGTGCCGTGCGCGCGCGTGGCGGTCACTCGAATGGTGTTGTGCGAGGGGGCGCGACAACAAGCGGCACGCGTGCCGCCTGCAATGACCTCAGGACGCCACGTGGGCTAGCACCATGTCGGCCAGGCGGTCCACATCGTTCTCTTCGAAACCGAGCAGCTCGCGCTTAGCGTACTGGACTTCGAGGCCGCCCTTGTTCACACGGTCGCGCAGGCCGAACTGGTGGACTGCTGCGATACGCTCGGCACGGCCAATGAAGCTCACTACGGCGCTATTTGGGTCGGACTGCGCCTTCATGAAGCGCGAGGTACGCAGGCGCATGAACATCGCGCGGCGGACGCGGCCGGCGCGTTGCCTGAGGCGGGGCTTGCGCGGCTCGTAGGCTGAACCATCGGGATCGCGCTGCTCCGCAATCCGAACCGTCTGCCGGCGCCGCAGCTCATTGGCCACGGCACGCAGGAGGGTGCGGCGCTCGCCGGCATCGAGCTTGTGCAGCAGGGCGCCCGCCCAGGCGGTCAGGTCTTCGAGGCTGTTCACGGTACAGGCAGCCTCCAGCCGGACGGGTCGTCGTACTCGTTCACGGGTTCCGGGGCATGCGTCACTTCGTAGCGCCCATCGACCACCTTGACGATCACCCGTTCGGTCAGCGGGATCCGCATGAGCAGGTCGACGCAGTCATGATTCAGGATGTCGGTCTCGAACTTGAAGCCATCGGGCCGCCTGTCCGGGTTCGTGAACAGTTCCGGCTGGTGCTCGCGCAGCCAGGCCATCACCGGCACCGTGATCTTGTCCGCGCTCTCGGCAAAATCCGTCACAAGCAGCGTCAGCGTGTACTGATATTCGAACGAGATCGTCTTCGCGCCAGTGGCCACCACGCGGCCTTCCTCCACGAACAGGTGCAGCTTGTGGGGGTTGCGCTTCAGATCCGCCACGGCGGCGGTGATCGCCGCGCGCAGCTCTACGGGCTTTCTCATTGAGCTGGCTCCCCAATGATCGTCACGCCTTGAACGCGCAGGGTGTCCTGCAGCGCTGTCAGCCGAGCGGCGTTGACGTGGCCGGTGGTGTAGTTGTCGGCGATGGTGCCGGCGACGGCAGAGAGTGGAACCCCTGAGGGGGCCGCATCAGCAGCTCCGGGATCCGAATCGAGCACGCTACCGGTGGCGGCGGCGTCGTGCAGGCGGACAAAGCCACCAGGCACAGTACAAGCGGCATCAGCTTCGACGGTGACATAACGGGGAATCTCCTTGACGATGGTGTCGCCCTTCACGCGGATGGTCTGCACACGGTCGACGTACTTGGTAACTTCGACAACAGCGGCATCGGTGCTGTCGAGCTGGGCGCGCAGTGACGCCACCAAGGTTTCCGATGCCTTGGCACGGCGCACGGCTTCCCAGTACCGGTCGGTGAACCAGGCACCGGCACCGGCCGCCGCTAGCAGTGTGACGACGGTGCCCAGGGCGATAGCAAGAGGCCGGTTCATGCGGGCACCTGTTCCTCGGCCTCGTAGCGCGTGAAGGCGCGAGCCAGTTTCACGTCATAGAGGTTGTCCTTGTACGCCGGGCCATTGAACAGGCTGGCAAAGGTCGCCCACTTCAGACCCTTCAGCGCCTTATGCAGGGACGGGTCGGTTTGGATGAAGCGCACGAACGCATCGAGCTGCTCGGCCTCGCCACGCCGCATGCTGTCTGTGAAGTCCTGCGCGCTGGGATAGCCAAGGCGCTCCCAGTGGTAGCCCATGATCTGGAACAGACCCCAGCTCGCCGAGGCGAGCGCGCATGCCTGGTCAAGCCCGGCCGCCTGCGCCAGCCGCATATGTTCCGCGGCCTTGCCCATGTATCCGCCGCGTGCCGGGTTGACGATGTTCGGATACTGGCGGGCAAGTTGGTCCGCGTCGTGGCCTGCAGCGCGCAGTTGCCGGTACATGATGTGGCGCTCGAAGAGAATCACCGGCCGGCCGTCAGGCAGGAATCCCGATCCTTGGCTCTCCACCTCATTGACCGCACGTACGGCGGCCAGCTTCACGTCCAGCGTTGCCGCCGCCCGGCGCAGATCCTCGGCACCGAGGTGGCCGGGGCTGCGCCCGTCGAGCTGCAGGGCCAGCAGCGTCTTGTTGCCGACAATCCCATCTACGACAAGGCCGTAGCGAGCCTGGGCCACCACGACGGCCGCCGCAGTCGCGTCATCGAATGCACCGGTCAGTTCGATGCGGGCGCCACGCACGCGCAGCAGGCGCTGCAGCTCGCGCACCTCGGCGCCTACGTCACCGCGTCGCAGTAGCGTCATGGCTGGATCTCCGAAGCAGGCGCAACAGCAGGGACTCGCCATCACCATCCGGATCGAGGCCGGTAATGCGGAACAGCTCGACCACATTGCCGCGCACGGCATAGATGGCAATGCAGAGGACGGCGGTGATGCCGATGAGCGCCAGCAGCGCCCATTCATAGCGTTCGAACGTGACGCCGATGACGACGGCGCCGGCCATCACGATCAGGGCGTAGGCCAGCCGCGCGGCCCACGGTCGATGGGCGGCGCCATTGCGACGGAAGAACAGCAGCCGGATGGCGATCAGGGCGCACAGCAGCGCCTGAAACACGTAGAGCGTCTTCACTTGGCACCTCCATCGCTGTTGCCCCTGAAGAGCGCCACCAGGCGGTCGCTGTTGTCGGCAAGCCGGATCAGCGCCAGCAGCAGCTTCACGAGCACGGCCGATGCGACCAGCGCGCCCACGCCGTGGCTGACTTCGGTGTCGGCCGGCAGGATCCGGGCGATCAGCGATGCGGCCAGTGGTGCGGCAAGCCAGCCCATCACGATGGACAGCATGAGGAAGGCAATCTTCTTGCCAGTGGTCAGTTCGTCCGAATTCAGGGCGAAGACTGCGGCGCCCGCGAACGCGCCCAGCACTGTGGCAGCGTCGACGCCTGGCACCAGCGTGATCGCGCCGATGCCCGTCACGGCGAGGGCGGCGGTCGAGCTGGCGGAGATGGGTTCAGCCATGATTCATTCCTTGGGGTCAGTCCCAGAGCTGGACTCGCTGCACGTCAGCCTGCTGGGGTAGGTCGGGCAGGTCTACGACCGTGCCGTGGGGAAGAACCGGGCCGAGATCGGCCAGGCCCCTGTTTGCTTCGAGAACCGCCTCGGTGATGCCGGCGGTCTGGCCATAGATGCGATGACAGATCTCGTCCACGGTGTCGCCCTGCATGGTCATCACGCGCATCAGATCAGCTCCACCGTGCTGCGCGGCCGGCCCACGATGTCGCTTGTGGCCCAGCGCGCGTCGCGCCGCAGATCCTCGACCGCCTGCATCAGCGCCTCCGCCTTGCGGTCGCCGGCCGCCGTGGCGTCGTAGTCCCGGTACCGCTCGATCAGACCCGCGCGTGCCTCGCAGTACACCGCCCGCAGGTAGCGATGCAGGTGCGCGGACTTGCCGTCGATCCGCGCCGCTGGCACCGCCTCGAGCGTCGCGTAGCCGGCCGCCTGCTGCACGGCCCGCCACATGGCCAGATCCGCGTTCACGGACAGCGCCGCTTCGACCAGGGCGCCCCGCAGGCGCTCGGCCGTCACCGTGCCGTCCTGCCGCATGGCCTCGGTAGCCGTGTCGACATCTATGTCGGGGAAAAACCCATCGTTGGCAATCTGGTTCTGACCGGATTCGGCCGGCGCGGAAGCAAAGAATGAGGACATGGGTACGCAGTCGCTATGTGGAGGCGGTGGACGGGGTGACCGTTCGGGTTGGCCTTGCGGCGCGCCCATGGGGCACCCCGTGCCGCCTGATGCGCGGGGTCACGCTCGGTGTCAGCCCGTGCCTTCCTCCTGAGAGGCGGCGGGGCCGGCATTCTTGATGTCACGCTCCAGGCGCTCGATATCCTTTTTCACGCCCACCTTGTCGTGGAGCTGTAGGGCACGTTGCAGCTGGTCGAGTGCGAAGCGCCGGCACGACTGCTGCTGCGCCGCCGACTGCAGGCCGTCGACCTGAGCCAGCGCCACATAGCCCCGCGCCTTGTGGAGCTTGGCGCGCACTTCGTCAGGCATGTCTTGGCCTTCCACGAGCTGCGTCACCTCGGCCAGCGCTTCGGCGTCGACCGGCTGGCCGGCCTCGGCCGCCTTGATGGCCATCGCGGCGTATTCCTCCGCGATCAGGCACGCCGTAGTGCGCTGGTACTGGTCGGGCATGACCATGCCGTGGCGGATGCCGTAGCGCGCGAGGGGCAGGGCGCCGGCAAAATCGCCGACATCGATGTGCCAGACCATGATGGTCATGAACACTTCATCCTGCAAGCCCGTATCCGCGTCCAGCGTGCCCTGCACCCAATCGGAGTACTCGGGCAGCATCTTGCGCTTCGCATCGGCCTTGCGTTCGATGGACTGGATCTGTTTCAGGGCGCGCTTGTGCTCGGCGAGCTGCGCGAGCATCAGCTCGTGGCCCGTGGCATGACGCAGCGGATTGGCTGCGGCCGAAGCCGCCGCCACCGAGGCCGCCGTCGCGCGCAGGAAATGCTTGCGGGCGGGGCTCGTCATTCCTGCACCACGATGTTTTCGGCCATGGCCGCGCAGGCAAGGTCTTCGATCACGTACGCATCGTTACTCGACTCGTAGTTCTCGATGCGGTCACGCTTGGCGTTGTCGAGGATGGTGCGACGGCGCGCGCCCTCCTGCCAGTAGATGGACAGGTTGTCCAGGCGCGTGACCATCAGCGCATTGGGCGGGAAGTACGGCACCCGGACGGCCGGCAGGTTGCCGATGCGCTTCTGGCTGATGATCATGTCCGCAGCGATCTTCTGGGTGGGATCGCGGTCCTTGTTCAGCAGCGGGAAATACTTGTCGGCGAGCAACTGGCGGCCGCAGATCACCACGAGATCCGGATCTTCCGCGTACCACGGGGCGATGAGGTGGTTGACCACATCGAACACCAAGGCGTCGAGGCTCGCATAGTCACGGGTGGCGTCGGTGTCGCTGCCACCGACCACGATCTTGTCGGCGGCCTTTCCTTCAGCCATCACGCGCTCTGCGGCTTCTTCGCGCAAATGTTGCAGCCAGCCCTTGTTGACGTCCTGCAGCATCGGGTTGGCTGCACGGTCGGACGTCGCGGCGCGGGCGATGCCGTTGAAGCCGATCATGATGCGGTCCAGCGCTTGGCGGCGCAGGATGGCGTCACGAATGCGCGTCTGGAAGTCGGCGAACTTCGCCCACGCGTCCAGGCGCTGGTAGGTGATATGCGTGTCCGAGTTGGTCTGCTCGCAACGATACTTGCGACCGTCCAGCGTCGCGATATCGCTGGTCTGCCGGTCCTTGACCGTCGTGTCAGTGGTGCCAGCCACCGGGCCGGACACGCCGAGGCCGATCTTCTCGCCCTCCTGTTCGACCACGCCGTGAACATTGATTTGCTGAAGGAATTCGCTGGATTCCTGCACCTTGGTTTCCAGTCGCTGCTGGACGCTCGGCTGCACGCTGAACTTTCGGTCAACGCGCTCAACGCCGTTCAGTTGAGCGATTTCGCCTTCGTACGCCGTGTACAGACGGCGGGTATCGTTTCGCATAGAGTTGGCTCCGGGTATGGGTTATGGAGTCGCTGTCCGGGTGCCGGCTCAGCAGTCGGTCTTGATTGCGGCGTCGCCGCTGCCGCCGGTGGCCGGCGGTCGCCTCGTGAACGTCTCGGTCTTCTCCAGCTCGCCCTTGAGCGTGGAGAATTCCTTGCTCGCGGTGGTCTGGTTCTCCTGCAGCGTGTCCACCTGCCCGGCCATGGTCTCAACGACCGTCAGCAACTTGCTGAAGTTGTCGACGATGCCCTTCACCTCAGCGGCCAACGCCGTCACCGCTTCGTTGGTATCGGCGTGCTTCGCTTCATTGGTGGCGTCGCTCTTGTCCTGACGCGAGAAGATGCGCTTGATGGATGCCGACAGGCTGGACGAATCCTTGCCCTTTTCGGTGGGCTTCTCTTCGCTGAAGTCGAGTGTGACTTCCACGGCTTCGGTGAACAGGTTCTGCGGATCCTGTTTGCGCTCGGCCAGCGGATTGACCTTGGCTTTGGCGCTGAAGGCCAGCATCTCGCAGCCCAAGCTTGCCGGGTTGTCGGTCACCGCCAGACCGGTCAGATATGCCTCGCCAGTGTCGGCAAAGTCCGGGTTCACCTCCATCGAGCAGAACACCTTCTGCCGTGCCTTGTTGAAGGCCACCAGCTCGGCGGTGGGATCGAGCTGCGCGAGCAGGCGCATCTTGCCGTCCTGTTCTTCGGCCTTGAGCGCGATCACGTCGCCGTATGCCTTGAACAGGCCGGTGGGGTCGTACCCGCGAATGTGTTCCATGTTGATGCGCGCGCCATACGTCGCAGGGTCGTAACTGGCTGCCATCTGCACGATCATCTGACGGTCGATCACGCGCCCGTCGCTGGTCGCGCCTTCGGTGGCAATGCGGAAAAACTTCGTGTTCTTGCCGGCCATGAATTCCTCTTCGGTGGTGGTTCGGTGTGGTGTGTTCGTGCTGCCATGTTCGGCGGGGCGCCGCGCGCGGGCAACGCAATCGTGTTGTGCATGCAGCAGTGACAACACGCACGACGTGGCACGCGCGCGCGCGGACGGTAGCGTTGCGGCATGACTACGCTTCCGCCCATCACCTCGCTTTCGCTGGACCCCGAGATGGAGCCGCGTCGCATTGCGCGCGCGCTCTACTGGCAGGGCTATCGCGTGGCGCGCATCGCCGAGATGCTCGGCAAGAAGTCGTCCACGATCCACAGCTGGAAGCAGCGCGAGCAGTGGGACCGTGCCGACGCCGTGACGCGCGTGGGTTCGAATCTCGAAACACGCATGGCGCAACTGATTGCGAAGGAGAACAAGGAGGGGAAGGACTTCAAGGAGATCGATCTGCTCGGGCGCCAGATCGAACGCCTGGCACGTGTGCGCCGCTATGAGTACAGCGGCAACGAAGCGGACCTGAACCCCAAGGTCGCCAATCGGAACAAGGGGCCACGCCGCGCCCCCGAGCGCAACGCGATCAGCGAAGAGGAACAGGAACAACTGGTCGACGCCTTCATGGATTCGATGTTCGACTACCAGCGCGTCTGGTACGAAACCGGCCTGACCGAGCGGATCCGCAACATCCTCAAGAGCCGGCAGATCGGTGCTACATGGTACTTCGCGCGCGAAGCCTTCATTGACGCGCTGACCACGGGGCGCAATCAGATCTTCCTGTCGGCCAGCAAGGCGCAGGCCCACGTCTTCAAGCAGTACATCATCCAGTTCGCGAAGGACGCAGCCGGTGTGGAGCTGAAGGGCGACCCGATGGTGTTACCGAACGGGGCCACGCTGTATTTCCTCGGCACGAACGCACGTACCGCGCAGAGCTATCACGGCAACCTGTATCTGGACGAGTACTTCTGGATCCAGCGCTTCCAAGAGCTGCGCAAGGTGGCCTCCGGGATGGCCATCCACTCGAAATGGCGGCAGACGTATTTCTCGACACCTTCCAGCCTCGCCCACGAGGCATACCCGTTCTGGTCGGGGGCGCTGTTCAATCGCGGTCGGAAGAAGGAAGACCACATCCGCGTGGACGTGAGCCACGCGAACCTGCAGGGTGGCCGGCGGTGCGCGGACGGTCAGTGGAAACAGATCGTCACGGTGGAAGACGCCATCGCCGGTGGCTGCAACCTGTTCGACCTCGACCAGTTGCGGCTGGAGTACAGCGACGCTGACTTCGAGAACCTGCTGATGTGCGGCTTCATCGATGACACGGCGTCGGTCTTCCCGCTGTCCATGCTTATGCGCGGCATGGTCGATAGCTGGGAGGTGTGGGAAGACTTCCGGCACTGGTCGCCTCGTCCCTTCGGCAATCGCGAGGTGTGGGTCGGGTACGACCCGAACGGCGGCGGTGGCGACAGTGCGGCGCTGGTAGTCGTGGCGCCACCGCTTGTACCAGGCGGCAAGTTTCGCGTGCTGGAGAAACACCAGTTCCGCGGCATCGACTACGAAGAGCAGGCGACCGCCATCAAGCGCGTGACCGAGCGCTACAACGTCGCATACATCGGCATCGACCGTACCGGCATCGGCGATGCCGTCTACCAGCTCGTGACCAAGTTCCGGCCCGATGCGGAAGGCTTCACCTACTCAGTCGACGTGAAGACCAGCCTAGTGCTAAAGGCGCACGACGTGATCAGCAAGGGGCGGCTGGAGTTTGACGCAGGGTGGACCGACTTCGCCGCTTCGTTCATGTCGATCCGGAAGACCACCACCGCAGCTGGCGGCCGTGTCACGTACCAGGCCGGCCGATCCGAAGAAACAAGCCACGCGGACCTCGCGTGGGCATGCATGCACGCCATCGCACACGAACCACTCGAAGGCGTCACCACCACTAATACCAGCATCATGGAGCTGTCATGACCCGGAAGAAACGAGGCCGCGCGCCGAATGTGAACCACCACACGGCGCAGCCCAGCGAGCCGCCCGCTACCGCGCCGGCCTCGGCTGCTATGGAGGCATTCAGCTTCGGTGATCCCGTTGCCGTGCTCGACCGTCGCGAGCTGCTCGACTACATCGAGTGTCAGCGCGTCGGCGAATGGTTCGAGCCGCCGATGCCGTGGGACGGGCTGGCGCGCACGTTTCGCGCGGCCGTGCATAACAGCTCGCCCATCTATGTGAAGCGCAACATCCTCGTCTCGACATTCATCCCGCACAAGCTGCTGTCGCGCACTGCGTTCGCGCGCTGGGTGCAGGACTTCCTCGTGTTCGGGAACGGGTATCTGGAGCGCCGCGACAATGCGCTAGGCCGGACTATGGCATTGGAGCCAGCGCTCGCGAAGTACATGCGGCGCGGCACGGACCTCGCACGGTATTTCTTCGTGCAGAACTGGCAGGACAAGCACGAATTCAAACTGGGCAGCATCTTTCACCTGATGGAGCCGGACATCAACCAGGAGGTGTACGGCCTGCCCGAGTACCTGTCGGCGTTGAATGCGACCTGGCTAAATGAGTCGGCCACGCTGTTCCGCAGGCGCTACTACAAGAACGGCAGTCACGCCGGATTCATCCTCTACATGACCGATGCCGCGCAGAAACAGGAAGACGTGGACAACCTGCGCGAGGCCCTCAAGAACAGCAAGGGGCCGGGCAATTTCCGCAACCTGTTCATGTACGCACCCAACGGCAAGAAGGAAGGCATCCAGTTGATCCCGGTGTCGGAAGTCGCGGCCAAGGACGAGTTCTGGAACATCAAGAACGTGACCCGCGATGACCAGCTCGCCGCGCACCGCGTGCCGCCGCAACTGATGGGCATCATTCCCCATAACACGGGCGGGTTCGGTGACGCAGGCAAGGCCGCGCTGGTGTTCGCACGCAACGAGGTGAAGCCGCTGCAGGATCGGCTGATGGAAGTCAACGAATGGCTGGGGCAGCAGGTGGTGCGGTTCGAGCCGTACACACTGGGGGCGGAGGTCGGTCTCAGCTAGCGCGCCGCCGGGGCGACCAGTCCCATCCCACTTCTCAATTTAGCTGGCGCCGGTTGATGGTGCCGGCATCCCCATAGAGGTGCTCACGGCGCCTCTATTCGTTTCCGCCTTTTACGCCACCTCCTGCATTGCCGCGCGCGCCTGCGGGGCGCCACGGCCGCCTCGCGCCTGCCAGCGGCATCGGCGCCGGGGGCCGCACGCCGATTTTTCCGGCCCCCCCCGACCTTCGACCCTCAGCGCGCGGTTGAGACCCCGCCTCACCCGCTCGCTTCATCGAGTGGTTTTTATGCAGCGCCGAGAGAGGGCGCCGGCCGCCCCAGCACTGGCGCCGTGGGCGATCTGCACCGTGCATTGCCTTACGCAGATCTACGCACCTGCCGCAGTGTTCTGCACGAGGTGCTCCTTCCGCTGACCAGACCTCGCCCAACAGCGACGAAATCTGTGGACCGGGGGCGGGTCAGGAAAAAGGTAACCTCGGTAATCCGCCCCAAAAAGCAACGCTAACTCATTGATTTATAAAGGCGCCGAGGGTTACCTACAAAAGGTAATCTGAGGTAACCCAAAAGGTAACCTGTCAGTAAGTCATTGATTTTATTAGGAATTATGAACCATAAAAGTTACTAAGACTAAAGGTAATCTGGTTACCCTAGAGTTACCCCAATGTTACCTTTGCACTGAAACCCTCAAAGCCTTATCTGGCAGTGCTTTCCAGTCGATCCCTGTTCACGGGTTACCAAAGTTACCTTTTTCCCGACCCCCCGGCGCCTTTAATCGGACCCTTGATTCACACTGTACATATATACAGTAGTAGGCTGAAACGCGAATGTGCAACCGGAAGCACGCACGCCACGCCGTCACCTGGATACGCGATGGCTGATTACCTTGCTGGCCAGCGGGACGACCCGCGCTATCCCGCGCCGTTGTCGGCCATCGAGCTGCGAGCGCTGTATCGGCGCAACCGCTCGCCTGAGGTGCACGCTCTGCTCTGGGGAAATTGCGCGATTGCACACCGGCGCGCAGATCAGCTGCTGTCGTGCTTCCCCGCGTCCGCGGGCACATCGACGGCCATGTCGCTGGAGATTGTGATTGACGCGCTGCGCCGCGAATTGGAGAGGAGCCGTGCTTGGCGGAAGAGCGCCGCCGCGAGGATAAATGGTGACCAGGCTGGCCATGCAGGATCCGTGGGCGCTCAAGCGCGAGGCCAGGCGCCGCCGCAGCGGCTAACGACAGGAGACGAGCATGTGTACGAACTACCGGCCCACGCAGCGGCAGCTGCTGCGCGACGTGTTTGGCGTCGCGCCGCCGCCGGACGCACGGGAACGCAAATACGCGCCGGGGCAGCCCTTCCCTTCGAATCTGACCTCGCAAGTTTGGACAAGGTGAGTATGTGCCAAGCGACCACCGATGCTGAAGCTGCCGTTGCACCGAACCGCCTCGGCGAACCAATCGCTTACGGACCGACTCCAGCACCTGCGATGTTGGCGTTTTGCGCAGCAGCACCGGCACCTGCGGCCCCGTTATCCGGCGGTAGCATGGCGGCGAAACTGTCTAGCAGTGCATTACGCTCGTCAGGATATGCGTCGTTCCATGTAGCAAAAAACGCCTCTCGGACGACCTCAACTGGCATGAACCCAAGCCGCTCCGCGATTTGGATGAATAGCAGGTGAGGATCACGATTCGCCATCCGCACTCCCTGCAGTAGGCGAAGCACCTCCTGCGCGTTGGCGAAGGGCTGATTGAGCCGAACGACGAGCCGCCCAAGTTCAGCATCTGCTTCTAAGCAACGATCAAAGACATACGCCTCTGGCTGGGCGCCAGGCAGCCGGAAGACATGCTGGGCAACATTAACCTGCTGCCTAGAATCGCCGTCGAGGATACAGACTGACGGAAAGCGCCGTGCGGGACTTTGATTGTGGTACCGATTCACGCTTACAGCAGTTCCATCGCCGGCCATCGGGTGCACCTCGATGGCGTCGACAGCGATGCCCCTTCGACTGCGGAGCATTGCCCGAATCCATGCAGCCGCAAAGTCATCTTCACAGAAAATCGCTAAGCCGGCGTCGATCTGTCCCGTGATCGCTCGAAGTGATCCGACGTCAAGCTTTCCTTGAAAAATGCGCCCATTGATCGAGGCCCAAATCGCCTCGGCGGGCAATGGAAGCAGTGCGTCGTTCGAGTGCGTTGTGAAGATTGCCTGGATGCTCTTCCGCTCCGCTGCCTCGATCAGATATTCGACAAGGCGTATGGTCGCGACTGGATGTAAGCCGTTCTCGATTTCTTCGATAAGCACGAGACTATTCGCCTCCATCGCTTCAATCTGCATAACCATACGAATGATGCTCGACTCCCCCGCGCCGAAGTGAAATTCGGAGTAGCCAACGCCACCGTCTGTCTGGCCAGTCAAAAGAGATATCCGTCCGGCCATATCGACGCGGATGTGGGAGTAGCCAGCAATGTTTTTGCCGAGAATCTTTTCCACTGCCGTAGCAACGGGGCGCTGGATGGCGTCCACGAGCTCCGCGTTTGGGGCGAACGACCCCGATGCGCAACGCTGCATTTCCTTGCGCTCGTTCGCCGGAACGGTGCGCGACACGCCAAGAGTGATGGTCGGCCGATCAACCGCCCCTCGAGACCATTTGCTCGCGTGAAAGGCTGAAGTACGTCTGAACGTGTCGTCGCGATTCACGTCGCGGTCGATCAACTCATACTCCATCTTCCAGTTGGCCATGCTGTCATCAAATCGACCGCTCTTCGTAAAGAACTGGCGCGGCTTGATTGATGAATAGGCCGTAGCAGCAGCTCCCAGTATCGTAGTCTTTCCTCCCCCGTTAGGTCCGATGAGCGCGGAAACGGGAAAATCGAAATTGATCGTCTGATCGCGCAATCCCCGCACGTGGATCAGCTTGATCTTCAAGAGGTACTTGCCATAGCTCTTCCGAGCGACCTTCTGGCGAAGCGCGTCGATAGTGCCTTGTCGGATTTGACTTTTGTAGGTCGTCGCCATGTCGTTCCTTGTTAGATGCACAAGGATAACGAAAACGGCCGGCCTCGGGCGAGAGAGGGTGTTTACAAGATCGGTCCTCTAACCGACTGGCACTGGCGCTTTGGCGGGACGACTGTAGCTAAATTTCACCTAGAGTGGGCTGGGCTGGCCTTGATTGAGCTTGTTTAGCCTTGGTTTTGCAAGTTGCGAGTTGCGCAAGGCATTGATTTATATAGAGTTGTTGTGCGTCACCAAAACTCCGAAGGCAGGGGTTGCTGGTTCGATCCCAGCCGGGCGCGCCAAAATTCCTCCCGAAGTTTAGTGCGATGACACTGGCCAGCTTCCGCAGCCCGCGTTCGCCGCTGGCGTGGCCCCAGTTGTCGTTGATGCGCTTGAAGCGGTCGATAGCGATCATCAGCATCGACATCGGCGTCTTGTCGCGCAGGCAGTGCTCGTACTCGATGCCGAAGCGCGCCTCGAACTCGCGGCGGTTGGTCAGGCCCGTCAGCGCGTCGGTCTCGGGCAGCGCGCGCAGCGCTTCGCCGCGCGCCAGGCAGTGCGAGAACAGCTTGCCAATGCCCTGCAAGGTGACCCACATCAGCAACGCCAGCGCCAGCGCGCTGGCGGCCAGCACGGCGCTCAGGTGCAACGCAGTGCGCAGCAGCAGGTCGGCGGCGGAGAAGTAGTCGACCAGCGCCAGGGTGCTGTTGCCGATGCGCTGGAACATGATGCGGCTGCCGTCGGCTGCGCGCAGCGTGCCCGAACCGCGCCGGAACATTTCACATCAGCGGGTCAGCACAGCGGGCGCGGCTTTAAATCGCGCCCTGAAAACTCTCAGCACGCACCTCGCCGTGCCGCGCGCCAGTGCTGATAGATTCACTCGATCCACGCAATCTCGCGCGGCGGGCCGTGTGCCGCGCTCCCGGAAACCACCATGGCAATTTCGACAACGCCCCTGCGCAAGCTGGGCGGCGTGCTGGCAGCACTGTTGCTCGCCGGCGCAGCAACCTCGGTGTCCGCTGCGCCGCTGAGCCTGCCGGGTTCGCTCCCCAATATGGCCGGGCTTGGCATTGGCTCTACCACCGAGTTTGCCGGCGGCAAGGACCGCATGATCGGCGTGGTGCCGGGCCTGCGTTATGTCACGCCGGGCGGCCGGCTGCTGGAATGGTATGGCCCGTATGCGCAGTTCAACTTTGGCGGGCTAACCGGTTTCCAGTGGGGACCGGCAGTGGGGTTGCGCCTTGGACGCAACGACGTTGACGATCCGGTGGTCTCGCGCCTGCACGAGATCGACACCACGTTCGAGGCCGGCGGCTACGTCGGCTATGAATACCTGAACCAGGGCCGTGTCCCCTGGCGCTTGCGCGGCGGCGTCAACGTGATGACCAATGCCGGCATCATCTACGGCGGCACGCATATCGCTGCAACGGGTTCGCTGTGGGTGCCGCAGCACCCGCGGGTCTATGCGGGAGCCGGCCTGGGCGCGACGTGGGTCAGCGGCAGTTTCAACCGCACCTATTTCGGCGTCACCCCGTCGGATTCGGCGGCCAGCGGCCTGCCTGTCTATAGCCGGGCGGGGGCCTGGAACAGTTCACCGGCTGGCTGGCGTTGCTCTACCAGTTCGACAAGCACTGGTATGGGGGGCGATGGTGTACGGCCAGCGCCTGACCGGCGATGCCGCCGACAGCCCCATCGTGACCCAGCGCGGCACGCGCAACCAGGTCACTTACGGGGTTGGCATCGGCTATGCGTGGCGGTAGTGCCACCAGCGCTTGCTATGATCCCACCATGACCGACGATCTCGTCATCCCCCATCACGAATACCTGATCACGGCGATCCGGGCGCAGGGTGCGGGCGGCCAGAACATCAACAAGGTGTCCAATGCCGTGCACCTGCGCTACGACGTGCATGCATCCTCGCTCGCGCCCGACCACAAGGAACGCCTGCTGGCGCTGCACGACCACCGCATCACGCGCGACGGCGTGGTGGTGATCAAGGCGCAGCAGTTCCGCAGCCTCGACCAGAACCGCGACGAAGCGGTGCGGCGGCTGCACGAACTGGTGCGCAGCGTGGCCACGCCGCCGCGCGTGCGCCGTGCCACGCGGCCCACGCTGGCATCACGCCGGCGCCGGCTGGAATCCAAGAGCCAGCGCAGTCAGGTCAAGGTGCTGCGGGGCCGGGTGGTCGACTAGCGCCGCAGCAGTCCGGCTTCAGGTCCCGGTCTTGAATGCCGCGAGCGCCGGCACGTTGTCGCCGGCATCCGCCTGCGGCGGCCCGAAGCGCGCGCCCGGGCGCCGGTAAGCCGGAAAGAAGCCACCCAGGTCATACAGCGTGGCTTTGTCACCGCCGGACAGCGCCACGTACCGGTCGGGGTTCACCACAAGGCGCTGGGTCCGGTACACATGCGTATCGTGCGAAAAGCCGCGCTTGAACTCATACAGCGAGTCTTTGACCGAACCCAGCCCGCCGCCCAGGTGCAGGTAGCGCAGGCCGTTGGTGCGGCCCCATTCGCGCGCGGCATGGATCACGGTCTTGGTCGGCTGGAGGTGGCGGTACGCCCAGTCCCAGGCGGACAGGTGATATTGCATGATGCCCGTCCCCCGGGCCACGGTGAACAGCGCCGCGCCGAGCATGCAGCCGTCTTCCTCAGCCACGAACAGCAGCAGGTCGTCGCCCAGCGCGCGCACCAGGGTGCGGTAGTACTGCGTGTCGAAGAAGTAGTAGGGCAACGCGCCCAGGCGCGCCATGGTCGCGTTGTACAGCGCGATAAAGCGCGGCAGCCTGGCGAAATCACGGTCCAGGCGTGCGCTCACGCCGGCACGCCGGGCGCGGTTGATGCCCTGCCTGTGGCGCGCCTGCGTTTCGTGCCATAGCTGCTCGGCACTCTTGGTCAGGTCGACGGATACCGTCTCGCCCTGATCCACCACCAGCCCGAGGCGGCTGTCCCAGTCGGCATTGAGCAGTGGGTGCAGGCGGATAAACCACGACACGCAGCCGCACTCGCGCAGCAGCGCGAGCGCCGCGCCCAGTGCCTCCTCGGCAAAGCCGGCCGGGACATCGGTGCTCAACACCGGGCCGCCGTAGCCATAGGCCGAGGTGGCATCCCAGCTGCCGCAGCCAATGGGCCGGCGCACCAGCGGAACCAGCAATTCGTGGGCGCCGTCACGCACCAGCACCGCGGCGGCGCTGCCGTGGTCGCTACGCTCAGCGGCAGTATGCCAGCCAGGCGTGTGGTAGCAATCATGGCGACATCGCGCCAGCGTGTCGCGCCACGCGGGGCTTGTCGGTTCCAGCACGCTCGATCGCATCGAAAACTCCCTGTCAGGTAGCCGGCGCCGCGCCAGAGTCAGGCCGCGGCGCCGGGCATTGCTTGCCCCGGGCTTCAGCGCGCGGATTGCAGCGCGGCAATGCGCTGCTCAATGGGCGGATGGCTCGAGAACAGCGCCATCCACGACTTGCCGCCGGCGATGCCCATCGCCTGCATGTTCTGCGGCAGGCCATCCGGCTCCAGGCCGCCCAGGCGGCGCAGCGCCGCCACCATCGGCGTGGGCGTGCCCATCATGCCGGCCGCGCCCGCATCGGCACGGAACTCGCGGCGGCGCGAGAACCACGCCACGATGATGCTGGCCAGGATGCCGAACACGATCTCGCAGACGATCACCGTGACCATGTAGCCGATGCCAGGGCCGCTCGATTCCTCATCGTTCTTGCGCAGCATCGAATCGACGAAGTAGCCGACCACGCGCGCCAGGAAGATCACGAAGGTGTTGACCACGCCCTGGATCAGCGTCAGCGTGACCATGTCGCCGTTGGCCACGTGCGCGACCTCGTGCGCCAGCACGGCTTCCACTTCTTCATGGGACATCGATTGCAGGAGGCCGGTGGACACCGCTACCAGCGAGCTGTTCCTGGTCGCGCCGGTGGCGAAGGCATTGGGTTCGCCATCGTAGATGGCAACTTCCGGCATCGGCAGGCCGGCGCGCTGCGCCAGCTTTTCGACGGTCTGCACCAGCCACAGCTCGGTGCTGGTGCTGGGATGGGTGATGACCTGCGCGCCGGTCGACCATTTGGCGATGGTCTTGGACATCAGCAGCGAGATAAAGGCGCCACCGAAGCCCATCAGGGCGGCGAACGCTAGCAGCGTGCCCAGGTTCAGGCCATTGGCGGTCAGGAAGCGGTTCACCCCCAGTACGCTGGCGGTGATGCTGAGGACAAGCATGACGGCGAGGTTGGTCGCCAGGAAAAGCAATACGCGTTTCATGTGTATGGAGCAGTGGTGTGTAGGGCGGTACAGCCAGGATGCGGACGGGCCGCAGACGCGCGCCGCACGCTCAGGCGCGGCACGCAGGAACAGGCGGGCGCGGCCAGGCCGCGCCGGTGGGACTCAGGCGCTCGGCGGACGCGGCAGCCGCGGCAGGTCGGGTTCGGGCAGCGGGGCGCCGGCATAGCGCGGCGGCCCGGCGCGGCCGCCCCAGGCGGCCAGGCACAACGGAGATGCCGGCAGCAGTTGCTCGGCAAGGTCGGCGCCGGGCTGCCACCGCGGCTCGGCGGCTTCGGAGGCGGGCGACGGCTCGCCCGTTGCGGCAACGCCGGCAGCGTCGTCGTTGCCGATGTTGGCCGCTGGCGCGGCCGACATTTCGCCGGTGGCCACCTCGGCGTGCGCGAACGCCGCCGCCCAGCCCGGCAGGGGCAGGAAGGCCAGCATCATGACCAGCAGAAGTAGCCGGAGGGAGCGCACGAAGGGGGACGGCTTATCGGTAGATGTAGGAGGAATTCTACAGGATGCGGCAAGGCACAGGCGCCGCCCTGCAGGGTCCGTCGCACGTCGGCGTCACTCGCTCAATATGTGCCGTATCAGTAACTCCTGCAAGACCTGCCAGACTGGCCTACACTGTCGCCTACCCTGTAGTAGTTACAGGGTAGAAAACGAGGGCCAGGCACCATGCGCATCGGCGAACTCTCCCGTACCAGCGGCTGCGATGTCGAGACCATCCGCTATTACGAACGCGAAGGCCTGCTCGACGCGCCCCGGCGCGAGGCCAACGGCTATCGCCGCTATGACGACGGCCACCTGGTCCAGCTGAATTTCGTGCGCCACTGCCGCTCGCTCGGCATGGGCCTGTCGGATGTGCGGCGGCTGCGCGAGTTCGAGCGCAATCCGTCGCAGGACTGCGACGACATCAATACGCTGCTGGACCGCCAGATCGCGCAGATCCATGCGCAGCGGGTGGCGCTGGAGGCGCTGGAAGGGCAGTTGCGCGCGCTGCGCGAGACCTGCCACCACCACCAGCCCGCCAGTGAATGCGGCATCCTGCAGAACCTGCAGCAGGCCGCCGCCGGTGCGGCCTGCGAATGCCATGCGGGCGCGCACGAGGCCGGGCCTGCTGCCAACGGGTGAGGCGCGCAGGCACGTCGCTGTGCTACGATGGCTGTTCCCGTGATCGCACCGCTGCGGTGCACGGGCCCGGCGGCAGCGCAGCCAGTGAGCGATGTAGTGAGCAACGACTTACACGGCTCGCCTGTTCAGAGAACCATCCGCTGCCCCTTATCCACCCTTCTGCATGACCATGACTGATCGCCTTACGCCGATGCCCGATGCGCCTGTCCGCCTGATGCGGACCGGCCGCGCGCACGCGTGCGCGATCGCCACGGCCAACATCCTGCCCCAGCGCGCCGCGAGCGCGGTCTCTCCCCGCCGGATCAGCACACCGCCTGATTCCGCCCGGTTCCCAGCCTGATTCGTCTCCATAGCGGGGCCCGGGCCGAACCGGGCCCGAGCCAGCGTTTTCAGTTTTCCGGCCGCTGCCGCAAGGCCCGCGCCGGATTCGTTGATGTCCGCGCTGCTGCGCAAACGCCAGACCTGCAAGACCTGACCGCCGCCGCCTGCCATGCTGGCCGGGCCGCGCCAAACCACCTGACTGCCGGAGGACCCGCCATGACGGCCACCAAAACGAATACCGCCACCCTGTACCTGACCGAACTCGACGTGACCCGCCTGGAGCGCATCGCCAGCCGCGCCGACTCGGCGCAGCTTGAGGACATGCTCGACAGCCTGCTGGCGCGCGCCACCATCGTCGCGCCAGAAGAGATCCCGACCGACGTGGTCACCATGAACACGCGCCTGGTCTGCAACCTGCCGGGCGAGCAGGCCCCGCGCAACTGGACGCTGGTGTACCCCGACGCGGCCGACTTTGATGCCGGCCGGCTGTCGGTGCTGTCGCCGGTGGGCCAGGCGCTGCTGGGCGCGCGCGCCGGCCAGACCGTCAGCTACCGGCTGCCCGACGGCCGCGAGCAGCAGGTGAGTGTCGCCGGGATCGCGTTCCAGCCGGAAGCCAGCGGCCAGTACACGCTTTGAGCCGCATCCTGAGCCAAATCCCAGCCGCCTGAGGCGTGCTGCCGGGGCCACGCAGGCGCGTCCTGCGCCGCGTGTGCCCGGCAATCCATCGACACCATTCATCGGCAAGCCAGACGTTTCACGACTCGCAACGCACCATTCGTCGCAGCGGTATTTCTGCTTGCGCGGACTGTGACTAATCTTCAGTCCGTGCTCGCATCGCAACATAGATTGCAGGGCGGCCGGAGTCTCATCCCGGTCCATACAAGAAAGAACGACGAAATCAGTTGAAGGAGTCCCAAATGATCGCCAGACGTATCCTTGGCGGCGCGCTTGTGTTCGCGGCGGTCGCCGCGTCCGCTGTGGCGTTGGCTGCCCCCGCTGCCAGCAAGGTTGGCAAGTTTGATGTGTACGCCGATGCGCTGAAGGCCGGCAAGTACGATGTGTATACGGACGGCGCCAAGCAAGGCAAGTTCGATACATACACGGACGGAGCCCGCACCGGCCGCTTCGACCCGTACTCGGAAGGCTCGCGCCGCGACGGCAAGTTCGACAGCTTCACCGAAGGCTCGCATAGCTTCAGCGGCGAGATCTCGAAGAAGGACAAGTTCGATACCTTCAGCGAAGGTGCGCACACCTTCACCGGTGATATTGCCGATCGTGCGCTCGACAATTCCCGCACGGGTGACGGCTCGCTGTACGGCTATCGCGTCTGATCCTCGCAGGTCTTCCCAAAGACCTCGTGCGGCCACTGCGGTGGCCGCAAGTTTTCTCTCCCGCCTGCCCGGCTGACCTCCTCCTCCTTCTCTCTTCACCAGGCAGGCGCTTTTCTCTTCCCTCGGCTCGTGACCGCGTTAGCGCGCAGGCATGCTCCTCATGCCGAAGGCGGCTGCGTGGCGGTCGAGTCGTGTCCGGGCTCCGGCTGCGCGCGCGGCAACCTGCGCGCGATCGCGGCATAGAGCAGCGGCACCGCCAGCGTACCCAGCACCGTCGCACCCAGCATGCCGCCCAGTACGCCGGTGCCGACCGCCTGTTGCGCACCCGCGCCCGGGCCGGTGCTGATTGCCAGCGGCACCACGCCCAGCACAAAGGCCAGCGAGGTCATCACCACCGGCCGCAGCCGCTGGCGCGCCGCGCGCGTGGCGGCCTCCACCGCGCCCATGCCCGCGCCGCTGCGCCGCAACTGCTCGGCATATTCGACGATCAGGATCGCGTTCTTGGCCGCCAGCCCCATGATCACCACCACACCCACCTTGAAGTAGACATCGTTGGGCATGCCGCGCAGCCAGATCGCCGCGGCCGCGCCCATCAGGCCGGTCGGCACGATCGCGATCACCGCCAGCGGCAGGGTCCAGCTTTCATACAGCGCCACCAGGCACAGGAAGATAAACAGCAGCGACAGCGCGAACAGCCACGGCGCCTGCGTGCCGGTCTGCTCCTGCTCGAAGGCGCGCCCGGTCCAGCGCACGTCGTATTCCGGCCCCAGCTCGCGCACCAGTTCGGCCAGCCGCGTCATGGCCGCGCCGGTGGTGTGGCCCGGCGCGACCTCGGCATTGATGCGCACCGAGCTGAAGCCGTCGAAGCGCTCCAGCGTGACCTCGCCGCGCCCCCATTCCAGCGAGGCGAACGCGGCCAGCGACACCATCGCGCCCTGTGCGTTGCGCACGTGCACGCGCGCGAGCTGGTCCGGCTGCATGCGGAACGGCGCGTCGGCCTGCAGGATCACGCGGCGCACGCGGCCCTCGCGCGCGACTTCGTCGATATAGCGCGAGCCCAGCGTGGCCGACAGCGTGTGGTGCACGGTATCGGCATCGACGCCGAAGGCCTCGGCCTTGCGGTAGTCGATTTTCAGGTCCAGCGCCGGCACCGGCTGGCCGGTGGTGGCGCGCACCTCGCCCAGCACCGGGTCCTGCCTGGCGCGCTCAAGCAGTTTGTCGCGCGCGGCGAAGAGCGCCTCGCGCCCCACCGGCTGGCGCGCCACCAGGCGCATGTCCAGGCCGCCGATGCTGCCCAGTTCCGGCAGCGCCGAGCTGTTGTACGCAAACAGCTGCGCCGCGCCGCGGCCTGCCCAGGTTTCCAGCCCGGCCGACAGCCGCTCCAGCACGGCCTGGGCCGTGTGCTTGCGTCCGCGCGCTTTCCAGTCGGTCAGGCCGATAAACAGGCTGGCGCGCTGCTCGCCGCTGCCGCCGCTGGACCAGCCCAGCACGGCAAAGCTCGAATGCACCGGGTAGTGCTGGTCGCGCATCCACTGTTCCAGCCCGGCCACCAGCCGGCGCGTGTCGGCCTGCGTGCTGCCGGCGGGCAGCTCGACATCGACCACGATCTCGCCGGTATCCTCTTCTGGCAGGAAGCCGCTGGGCATCTTCCACAAGGCGTAGCCGCATGCCAGCGTCAACGCCAGGTAGACCGCCAGCCAGCGCAGCCGCCTGCGCTGCAGCGCCTGCACCCAGCCGGCATAGCGCCCGGTGAAGGCGGCAAAGCGCGCATCGAACCAGGCCAGCGGCCCGCGCGCCGGCGCCGCGCTGTGGCGCAGCAGGCTGGCGCACATGGCCGGCGCCAGCGTCAGCGCAAAGAACAGCGAGAATGCGATCGATACCGCCAGCGTCACCGCGAAGTGCCGGTAGATCACGCCCACCGCGCTGCCGAAGAACGCCATCGGCACGAACACCGCGCACAGCACCAGCGTCACCGCCACCAGCGCGCCCGAGACCTCGCGCATCGAGCGCGCCGCGGCCTGCATCGCGCCCACGCCGTCGGTGCGCATGATGCGCTCGACGTTCTCGACCACCACGATGGCGTCGTCCACCAGGATGCCGATCGCCAGCACCACGCCGAACAGCGTGATCACGTTCAGCGACAGCCCCAGCGCATACAGGCACGCGACCGTGCCCAGCAGCGATACCGGCACCACGATGCACGGGATCAGCGTGGCGCGCAGGTTGCCCAGGAACAGGTACAGGATCAGGAATACCAGCACCGTGGCTTCGACCAGCGTCAGCACCACGCGCGAGATCGACGCCTGCACGAAGGTGGCGCCGTCGTAAGAGATTTCATAGCGTACGTCGCCGGGGAAGCCCTTGCTGGCGGCATCGAGCGCGGCGCGCACGGTGCGCGAGGTCTGCAGCACGTTGGCGCCGTCGGCCAGCTTCAGCCCGATCGACGCGGCGTTGCGCGTGTTCAGCGTGGAGCCGTAGCGGTAGTCGCTGGCGGCCAGCTCCACCCGTGCCACGTCGCGCAGCAGCACGGCCGAGCCGTCGGTGGCCGCGCGCACCACGATGCGCCCGAACGCCTGCGCATCGCTCATCGGCGCGGGCGGACGCACGATCGCCTGGAACGGCTGGCCCGGCAGCGCCGGCGCGGCGCCCAGCTGGCCGGGGGTCACGTTGCCGTTGCGCGCGCGGATGGCGGCCTCGACCTCGGCCGTGGTCAGGTTGAAGGCGTGCAGCTTGTCGGGATCGAACCAGATCCGGAGCGCGTACTCGGCGCCGTATGGCTCGGCCTTGCCGATGCCGGACAGGCGGCGCAGCAGCGGCAGCACCGAGCCCGCGGCAAAGTCGCCCAGCGCGGTCTCGTCCAGTTGCCCGCTGTCGGACACCAGCGACACGTACATGAAGGCGCTGCTGCTGGCCTGGTCGACATAGACGCCGCCGCGGCGCACCGCCTCGGGCAGCAAGGGCTCGGCCTGCGCCACGCGGTTGCGCACGTTGACCTGCGCCAGCTGCGGGTCGGTGCCCTGGCGGAAGCCCAGCGTCACCGTGGCGGTGCCGCCCTCGCTGCTGGAATCCAGGTAGAGCAGGCCGGGGATGCCGTGCATCTGCTGCTCCAGCACCGCGGTGACGCGGTCCTCCACCGTGCGCGCTGACGCACCCGGGTAATCGGCATAGACGATCACCGTGGGCGGCGCCACCGCCGGGTACTGGGCGATGGGGATGCGGTTCAGGGCCACCAGGCCCGCTACCACGGTCAGGATGGCCAGCACCCAGGCAAACGCCGGGCGCTTCAGGAAAAACGACGCCATGTCAGGTCAGGGCTGGCACGGGCGCACGGCAAGTGAAGATCGGCCGTGGCTCCGGTGCGGTTGGAACGGAACGGCTTGGGTGTGGAGACGCCGCAAGGCTTAGCGGCAAGAGGCGTCGAGTCGCGGCAAAGCCGGGCCGATGTTGCTGATGGTGCAGATCTGGCCGCGTGTCGGGTCGCCTGTCGGTCAGGGGGCGCGTGGCCCGCAGACCGGGGCCGGCGTGCACCGCGGCGCTTGCAGGGGTCCTGAGGGGAGAACCCGGCGCTGCGGCAGGAAGGATCGGTGAGGATCGACGCCGGCGACTGGCCGTCGCAATGCGGCCTTGCCGGCGATTATAGACAGGGAACAAAGTCCGGGCAACGCAAACATCACATTGTCGGCACCCTTCCCACGTCGGGGGTGGAGCCTGCGCTTACAGGTCGCGCGAGGCGAAGGTATCGCACTTGCGGATATCGCCGGACTCGATGCCGCGGCGCAGCCAGCGCACGCGCTGCTCGCTGGAGCCGTGGGTAAAGGCCTCCGGCACGACATAGCCCTGCGACTGGCGCTGCAGCCGGTCGTCGCCGATCGCGGCGGCGGCCTTCAGGCCTTCTTCGATATCGCCGGGCTCCAGCAATTGCTGGTTGGCGCGCTGCGCGGTGGCGGCCCAGACACCTGCCAGGCAGTCGGCCTGCAGTTCCATGCGCACCGAGAGCTGGTTGGCCTGCGCCTCGCCCATGCGGCGGCGCGCGCTGTCGACCTTGTCCGATACGCCCAGCAGGTTCTGCACATGGTGGCCGATCTCGTGCGCGATCACATAGGCCTGGGCAAAGTCGCCGCTGGCGCCGAAGCGCTGGCGCAGCTCGTCATAGAAGGCCAGGTCGATATAGACCTTCTGGTCGCCGGGGCAGTAGAACGGACCCATCGCCGACTGGCCGGTGCCGCATGCCGTGGGTGTGGCGCCCGAGAACAGCACCAGCGTGGGGGGCGCATAGCGGCGGTTCAGCTGGGCTTCAAAGATGTGTTGCCAGGTGCGCTCGGTATTGCCCAGCACCTTGCGCGTGAACACCGTCATCTGATCCGTCGCCGGCGGGCGGTTCGCCTGCTGCTGTTGCTGCTGCGGGCCGGAGCCCTGCAGCACCGAGGCGCCCTGCATGATCAGCATCGGGTCGATGCCGAAGAAATAGGACGCCGCCAGCGCGACGATGACCGTGCCGATGCCGATGGTCTTGCCGCCGACACCGCCGAATCCGCCGCGGCGGTCTTCAACGTGCTGGCTTTCGGCTTCGTCATCTAGGCGCATGGGGGACTCCGGGGGGG